>JAAEQP010000768.1 GCA_024231375.1 bacterium
GCGCCCCGTGCGAGCGCCCGGCCCATTAACCTAGAAGTCTTCCATGTCGTCGTCATCCAGCGGTATCACCGCTTCGGGCTGGACCACCCGACGGTTCTCAGCAGATGCCTTGGGTGCTCCAAGGGCCTTTCGGGGCATCTGCGCAACGCCGCGGGGCTTCTGCGCAGTGGCATGGCCGGCGCCCTGTTTGGGCTGGGCGCCTTGGCCGGCCGCGCTCCCGCCAACGACGGCCGCGAGCATGTCGACCATGGAGTTGAGTTCACGCGCCTGGGCGGAGAGTTCTTCACTGGCCGACGCCGCCTCTTCGGAGTTGGCCGCATTCGACTGCGTCACCTGATCCATTTGGGCCACGGCCGTATTGACTTGGTCGATGCCTTGGGCCTGCTCGTTGCTGGCCGCGGCGATCTCGCTGATGAGCGAGGCCACCCTTGCTGCGCTTTCCTGGATGGCCTCCAGGGTGCTGGCCACCTCCGACGTGACCTGGACACCATTCTCCGCGTTCTGTTGCGATCCTTCGATCAACTCGGATGTGTTCCTCGCGGCCTCGGCGCTACGCTGGGCCAGGTTGCGCACTTCCTCGGCCACCACGGCGAAGCCTTTGCCCGCCTCGCCGGCGCGCGCGGCCTCGACCGCGGCGTTCAGCGCCAGCAGGTTCGTCTGGAACGCGATCTCGTCGATGGTCTTGATGATTTTCGCCGTTTCGTCGGACGAACTCTTGATGGCGTCGATAGCGCCGCTCATCCGCGTCATGGCTTCGGTGCCCTTGCCAACGACATTCTTGGCCTCGGCCATGAGCCCATTGGCTTGATCTGCGTTGTCTGCGTTCTGGCGCGTCATAGAGGACATTTCCTCCAGCGATGCGGAGGTCTCCTCCAGGCTGGAGGCCTGTTCGCTGGCGCCTTCTGCCATGGATTGGCTTGAGGAGGCCACCTGTCCGGAAGCGAAGTCGACCTGCGTGGCGCCTTCCGTCAGCCCCTCGATGACTTGGCTGATGGGTCCGGCGATGGCGCGGCTGACCAGGATTGCCAGAAGCACTCCCACGACAATTGCGATGACAATCATCAGCATCGCGGCGAGTTCCGATTCGTGCTCCATCGCGGCGACCCGCGCCTCGGCTTCGTGTGACAACTCGGTCGCCAGGACATCGATTCGATGGATGTCCTCCGTCATCTTCGCGGTATCCTTGGCGATGACCGCTTCGTCCTTGATGACACTCCCCAACTCGGCGATGAACTTCTTCAGGTCCTCGTCGACCTTCGCCAACTGCGCCTGTTCGCCCGGTTCCGTGATCTCGCCTTGGACGAGATGCAGGTAGCCGAGCGCCAGGCCCAACTCCTGCTCAGCCACGTCGACGTGCTCGACGCTCTTGTCCAGAATGAACTCAACTTCCGCGTGGGACGCCTTGAGCAGGTGCATCTCCGTGGTCGCCAGATGCTCCACAATCCGGGTTTGCGCGATGATACCCGCAAGGTCCGTACCTTCGCTCTCCAACTGGGCAAGCGTCCCCGCGTGATGGTGTTCCATCTCTTCCAGCGCGTGCTCCGCTTCCAACGCGAGTTCGTCGACCTGTTCCTTGTACTCCTCGATTTCGTGGTAGGCCTTCTTGACTTCGGCGAACAAGGCTTCGTACTTGCCCACTTCACCAAGGATTTCTGCGTTGAGTTTCCTGTCGTGATCCGTGAGAAACCGGCTGCCGTCGAGGACGGCGAGGTCGTCTCTGAACGCCTTGACTTCTTCCGCGATCTTCGTCACTTGGGTTTCGCCGTACTCTTTGTTCTCAATGCCGTGAAGCAGGAAGCTGTTCTGGGCCGCGTAGACTTCCACGGCCATCTTGTCCACTTCCGTGTACGCCGTACCCAGAGCGCCTACCTCGGCCACACGGGCGATGTAGATGTAGCCGACCACGCCCAGCACCACGGACAACAGCACGAGCACACCGTAACTGGCGTATAGCTTGGCCTTCAGGCCTGCGCGCTTGAACGCGCCACTGAAAGCAAGAAGGGCTCCCAGCGCTGCCAGGACGGCAATCACGCCGAGCACGGTCCAGAAGGCACGGGACAAGCTGATTTCCACTTCCGCGAGGTGGACCTCCTCCGCTTCCTTCAGCCAATCCTGTTTGAGTAGATCTTTCGTGGCAGCATCGGTAAGCGACACGGCCACCGGCTCTACGGTCACCGTGTGGGCCGCGGCCGCTCCATCCGCGCCATGGCCTCCACCTTGGGCGGCTGCTGTCTCGCCATGGGCGTCGCCGTGTCCGCCGCCCGCCATAGCGTTCATGGCGCGGTTCGGGTCGGCTTCGACTTTCGCGAGGATCGCGCCCGTCTTCGCTTCGGGCAGCCACTTCACCTTGCCCGTGCCGACATCATAGATGGCTCCGACAACCTTCGCCTTACCGCTCTTCACTATCTCGCGCGACGCCGGGCTTTCCCGGAAAAGGTCCTCGATCCCCTGCCACACGTTCTCCTCAATCCCGAAGGGGATGATGTCGTCCCCCTCGACACTTGGATGCGCGGCGATGGCCCGCTCCACGGCCGGCTGGATGTTGTCCACCAGCGGCGGAATGTTGCGTTCCAGCGGGTGACCATGGCCATGTACCGCGTGTGTGACGGCCGTCACGGCCCCGCATTGGGTGTGACCAAGCACCACGAGAACCGGTGTGTTCACATGGCAGAGCCCGTACTCGACGGAACCAATTTCGTCGGTATCGCACACGTTGCCCGCGACCCGAATCACGAAGATGTCCATCACGCCCGCGTCAAAGACGCGCTCGACCGGCACCCGAGAATCCGAACAGGTGATAACGGTTGCATAGGCGTGGTTGCCCTGGTTCTCAGTACCGGCCTGGCCCAGGCGGGCCGCGTCGGTGCGGGGATGCTCGCTTTCTCCCTTCACAAACCTCCCGTTCCCGGCCTTGAGCAGTGCAATGCACTCATCAGGACCGGGCTGGGCGGCAGTTGCGTCAACTCCGGCCAGTACCACCAACGCACAGAGCAAGACTACGGCGGAGCGTGAAGTTCGTCGTATCATAGCTGGAGTCTCCTATAGGTGCCCGTGTTCGGGCTTGCCACGGGCACGTCCTCGTGCCCGACAACATCTCCCCGCCACATCGCGTTCACTTCCCTACCCGCGGTCTGGGCCAACCCCGTTCCCCGGTCCGGAGAAGACGTAACTCCCGCCTCCCTTGGGGAGTTCACAATCCCAACGTAAAACAACCCAACGACTGCACGGCCCCTCACTACTCGCACGGGGTCCGTGCGTTCCTAGACACACCGGACGGCAGACAGACTGGGGGGGGGGACAACTGAGGCGCACATAGGGAGCAGGAGAAGTGCCCGCATGTCATGTGATCCACCCGACCTGACCGGCCGGATGCATCCTAGCCACCTAAATGCGCCCTTATGCCCGCGTGTGCGCTACGTCGCCCCGCACCGTCGGGCCCCAACCCATCGAGGTCAGTATTGCAGGCCGAAACGAATAAAGCAAGCATTTTTGTTCGGGGTATACCGCTCGATCGGGAGATCCCGGTCATTCGAGCGTCACCCGAGCAGAATGAGCAGTTCCAGCTCCAGTTCGATGATGAGATGCGCCAGCAGCGGGAGGAGAATGTTCTTCCGGCGCAGAGCCCATGGGGTGAGGACGAGGGAGAACAGCACCATGCCCGCGGCCATTTCGATGGGCTGCTGAAGATGATAGAGGCCCTCGGACACCGGCACGATGAGCCAGCCCCAACGCCAGCGCGCGCTCAACCGGCGGAGCAGAAAGTACCGGTGCAGGAACTCCCATCCCACAATCCAGGAGAACGTCCACGCCAGGAACCACTGTGCGTGATGCCCTTTGACGGACCAGGGAACGTCGCCCAGGCCGGGGAAGGCACGGTCGAGGCTGGGAAACACGCGCACCGTGAGCACGGCCAGCATGCCGACCACGGATAGTGCCGCGAGAAGTGAGAGGTCCCGCTTCCGCCAGCGGCTCGTGCCGAACGCACCCCAGTCCATGCGCGGAATGCACAGGATGAAGGGCACCGCGAACCAGAACGTGAACTTGAACCAGTCGAATCCCGACGCTCCACGCCAAAGGCAGATGCGCCAGTCAATAGGGCCCGTCACCACGCCTTGAGTCGCCAGTGTGTCTACGGCGAGAACCGCGAAGACGTAGCCTACTGCGAAAAAGATCCAAGGTGCGGATTTTTTCTGTGATTGAGCGGTGTTCATAACGATGGGTCCATTATAGCAGACGTTCTTCCTGCAAATAATGCTATAAGTGAAGCTGTATCGGTGTTATGTAAATATTATTCTTGCATGTTTGCCGTGTATGCGGTTAGAATCCATGTGACACGATGACGGTTGGTAGACTCTTTCTTGCTGTGACGTTTAGGGAGCAGGTATGGTCGACCCAGTGTGAGAGCGCGTGACTCCGATGGAGGAGATACGCGCTTTTTGCGTTTCCGGGGTGGCCACTTAGGCAAAGGGGAACGTGATGAGTATTGGTTCACGAATCGCTAGAGCTATGGGTGTGTGTTTTGTGGGAGCGTTCCTGCTGGTGGCACTCGCGGGATGTCCGCAGCCCGTGCCGCCCGTCCTTAACTCGGTGACGCCACCCGAGGTCCAGGGGGACGTAGCTACCCTGATGACCCTCGTCGGATCCAGCTTCCAGGCTGGGGCGCAGGTGAGGTTCACGTACGCCGGCGGCGGGGGTGTCATAGGCACTGTCCCTGCCACGTTCGTGAGCAGCAACCAATTGACCTGCACCTCACCCGTCGTCGCGCCCTTGGCAGCGCCGGCACCGGTGATTGTTGTGGTTATCAACCCCGACGCACTGGAATCAGGGGCCGGCACGGTCATCTACATGCCGCGTCCGCCGGTGATCACCACCGTGACCCCCACATCCGTTTCCGCGATCGTACCGACCCTCATGACGGTGAACGGAACCGAATTCCAGACCGGGGCCACCTACGTGGTGACGCGCACGGTCGGAGGCGCGATTATCGGATCGGGCATCACGACCTTTGTTAGTGCCAATCAATTGACCTTCACGAGTCCCACCCTACTGGGACTCACGGCGTCGATCGGCGTCACCATTACCATCACGAACCCCGACGGTCAGGCGGACTCCGACACCAGCGTGACCTACCTCGGACCGCCGAGCATCACTTCGGTCGCGCCCACCCAGGTGCCCGCGACCATCGCCACGTTGCTCACGATCAACGGTACGGACTTCGTCGCCGGGGCCGTGGCTCGATTCCATCGGCCCGACGGTACGGTCATCGGCGGCGGCACGGTCGCCACGGCGTTCGTGAACGCCACCCAGCTAACATGCACGACACCGGTCGACCTCACGTTGACGGTCGATACCCCGGTTACGGTGGAAGTCGTCAATCCTGACGGCCAGGAGACCATCGGCGGATTCAAGGCGGTCGGAACGGTCACCTACGTGGCGCCTCCGACCATCACGGGCGTCATCACCGCGCCGGTCGCGGTGAGCGGCCAGTTCCCGGCGACGCTGGCGTGGCCTTTCACGGTGACGGGTACGAACCTCAGCGGATGCACGGTCGAGTTCGATCTGCCCTTCACCACACCGGGCACGCCGGATCCCGCCACGGGTCTCTCGTACACAGGCGATACCCAGATCGACGCCACCTCCCCGCCGGACGCGGCGTGGACGGGCGGCCCACAGAACGTGACGCTCCGCGTCATCGACTCGCTGAACCAGCCCGTCACGACGACAGTGCCCTTCCATCCACTGCCGTCGTTGACGTCCCTTTCGGCGACCACGATTCCGTCGACGATTGCGACGGGGCCCATCACCATCACGGGGCAGTACTTCCGCGACGGGTCGACGGTGCATGTGCGGTTCACCAATGCGACGCCGGCCGGTGCCGCGGGCACGCTGATCGCCTCCGTATCGGCGACGTTCATCAGTTCCACCAGCCTGACCTTCACGTCCCCGGTGGTGGATACGCCGACCTTTGCGCGCCAGCTTCAGGACGAGGCCGTGAGCGTCACGGTGGAAGGTCCGCAGACGCAACTCTCTGCACCGGGGCTGGCCGCGACCTATACGGCGCCGCCAATCTTGAATCAGGCGCCGATCAATGCCACATTCACGCCGGATCCGGTTACCTCGACGATCTCCCAGAACTGGACCATCGCCGCCGGTGACAATTTCGACACCACGAGTGTGGATGTGATCTTCACACGGCAGGACACCAGCACGGTGATCGGTACGCGGACGATTACGCCGCCGACGGACGCGCAGAACGTGTCCGGCACAACGGGCGGCGGCACAGGCACACCGACGGTGACCGGACTGACGGCCGACATCACGGTGTTGGTGCAGGTGCAGAACCAGGACGGCCAGATTTCGGTGCCGGGCGAACAGATCACCTACACCGCGCCGCCCATCATCAGCAACATCTGGAAGACCTCGTTCTTGCCGGGTCAGCAGATCAACGAGGTGGGCGCGACCGACCAGACGCCTGCCATATCGCGCAACGTCACCATCGACGGCGCGAACTTCCAGGGGGGCGCGACCGTGGCCTTCGGGGCACCGGCAAGCGCGGCGGGTACGGCAGTGGCCGTGCCGAACGCGACGACCATCACGACGGACGCGCCAGCCCTGGCTCCGGGCGCCATCACTACTGACACGCCTGTGACGGTAACGGTCACCAACCTGGACGGCCAGGTTTCGGCAGGGGTGACCGTCAACTACCAGGCCGAACCGCACATCACGACGTTCGCGTCGTTCTTCGACGCGGCGTTCACGGAACCCATTCCGGGCAACGTGGTGCCGTCGTCCATAGCGGGGACCACGTATTTCCGGATCACCGACGCGGCGGGCAACTACGTGACCGAACCCGGAACGGCCCCGGCCGTCGTCTTCACCGGTCAGGTGACACCCACTACGAGCACGTCCACGGGCGTCACCGTCGTGGGCGAGAACGAGCTGACCGGTCAACCGCAGACCGTGACGATCACGGTGGACGAACTCTTCGATCTCGTGGTGACCGACGAATACGGCCAGCCGTCGAACACGCTCGTCGTCGAGTTCACGGCCCCGCCGATTGTCGAACTGTTCGAGGCGCAGTTGCCGCTGCCGGGCTTCCAGCCCGACGTGTTCGGTTCGACGCACCCGGTCAACATGCGGTTGACGGGTGACAACTTCCAGGCCAACGCGGTCGCCACGTTCTACGACGCGCCGGCCGGCACGGCCTTCGTGCCGACCACGACCATGGCGACGTTGTCGGTGGACGACACCGAACTCACCGGCGGGCAGACGCCCGACCTCACGGGCTTGGTGCCCACAACGCTGACGAACGGGGCGCTCGTGGTGACCAATCCGGACCACCAGTCGAGTGCGGCCTACGGCGGCCTGAAGATCGTCGGTCTGCCGGAGATCTACGCGGTGACCCTGGTGGGCGGCGATTCGGCCACCTTCATCGCGGACGGTCTGTTCCGGAATGCGCACAACGCGCCCGGCGCGGGGCCCCCGCTCATGAACGGCTCCCCAGTCACGATGCACCTGACCGGTAAGAACCTCGACAGCCAGACACCGCAGCAGTTTGGGCCACCTCCGGCATCGCGTCCGCCGGTGGCTCTGGCCACGGGTTGGGCTTCGCTGGCGTTGACCGGTGGCGCCTTGGCGGTCGACGGCGTCCTGGGCGCGGGCGCCTATCCGCTGGGCAACGACTTGGCCCGTATCGTGGACGACACGGCGGTCCAGTTTGAGTTGCGCGACAACGTAAACGGTCAACTGGCGGATGTGCTGGGCCAGATTGACGTGACCAGCCTGACCGATTGGACGGGCCAGACAACAGCGACCGGCATCACGGGCGCCATGACGACGATCATCGGTGCTCTGGCGCCTTCCGAAGGCAACGCCGTCGGCCTGGCCACGGGCGAGTTCACGGGCGCTCCGCCCGAGGACTTGGCGGTGGTCACGGGAGACGCGGCAGGGAACTCCATCAAGCTCACGATCTTCCCGGGCCTTGTCACAGGCGGGTACGACTTGGTGACGGCATACTCCACCGCCATCGGCAACCTTGGGAACTGCCTGACGACTCCGGGTGCGGCCAATGTGGTCGTGGCGGATCTCGACCTGGATACCTACGACGACATCATCGTCGGTATCCCGGGGTACGACTTCATCAACAACACCGGCAACGCCGTGGGTGACGGCGGCAACATCTACATCTGGTACGGCACGGTGAACGGGATCGAGATGGCTCCGGCCCTGACCGATCTCGTCGATATCGCGGCCTCCGCCGCGGTGGGCGCCATCGGTGCTGTGGGCCTTGGCGAAGGCTTCGGCGCGGCCATCGCCGTGGGCGACCACAACGGGGACGGATTCCCGGATTTGCTGGTCGGCGCGCCCGGTACGTTGAACTCCAACCTCAACTATGGCGTGGTCTGGTACTACCAGGGCACGGGCACCAAATTGGGCAACAACCAGCCGCCGACGGGCTTGGCGCGCGAGATCGTCGGGTCCAGCTTCACCGGTGGCCTTGACAAGCCCGACTACTTCGGGCTCGGACTGGCCTTGGGCGACTGGGACGGCGATCTCGACGACGAGATCTTCGTCGGCGCGCCCGGGTACAACGACAGCACGGCGGGCCTGGATTCGGGTCTGGTCGTAGCGTTCTACGGCGATTCCAACGTCGATCTTGCGCAGGACTGGCAGGTGGCAGGCGCCGCGGCAGGCGCGACGGCCGGGTTCGCCACTACGGCCGACGATCTGAACGGCGATGCCATCGCCGACGTCATGGTTGGTGTGCCGCAGTTCGGCCCGAACTTCGGGCCGGCTCCGGGCACTTCGGGTTCGGTGAACGTGTTCGAAGGCCGGGCGATCGGGACTCTTCCGCTGCATCCGATTGTGCCGGACCGTACCTTTGCATGGGGCGGCACGGACGACAATGTGGGTGTTGCCTCGGGCTTGGTGCCGATTGCCGGCACCAACGAGTTCCTCGTAACGGCGCCGACCATCGTGGCGGGAGCCCTGCCAGGCCGGGCGGCGCGCATGCAGTACGACGCGGCCACGCCGACCTTCACCATGCTTGATGCCTTCAACAAGCCGCAAGGCGTCGGCTTCATGCTGGCTGGTGAGATGTTCGGCGCGTCCACGGCCTACATCGACACGGGCTCGGGCCTCGATGTGTTCGTGGCGATTCCGGGCGCCATTGGCGGCGCGCGCGACGGGTTCGTCGCCATCTACCCGGCCGGCGATCCCAAGTCCTACGCCAACGAAGACGGTGAACAGGCAATTCCGGACCAAACCACGATCACCTCGACGATCGTGGTGGCGGATTCGTTCACTATCGCCGACCTCAACGTGCGGTGGCACGCGGAGCACACGTCCGCGGGTGACCTGCTGATCAGCCTCCAGTCCCCGGCGGGAACGACCGTCCTTCTGGCGGCCTTGCCAGGCATACTCAACCCGAACTCAGTCGGCACGAACGTGGACGACGAAGCCAGCACGCCTCTCGGCTCGGCGGCTGCACCGTTCACGGGCAACTTCACGCCGGAAAACCCGCTCAGTGCCTTCGACGGCGAAGACGCGGCTGGAACGTGGACACTGACGGTTGAGGACGCGGTCGCCGCCGACGTAGGCACGTTCCGCAACTGGAGCATGACGTTCAACAGTGCGGACAACACCCCGCTGGCGCCCTAAGGCCCACGGGGATACCCCTGAGACACACCGCGGGCGGGACCGGACATCCGGTCCCGCCCGTTTCATGTACTATGAGAGAGCGGAGCTGTTGAGAAAGTCTCCGTCCAGGACCTCTCAAGTGTTGCACGGCCTTCCCCTTCGTTCTGTGTGCCCCGTGGCCGTAGTCTTGAGCTCGGTGAACGGCGCACTGCGAA
>JAAEQP010000769.1 GCA_024231375.1 bacterium
CTGTTTGCGGACGAAGCTGCGGGTCTGCAAGTCCTTGACGGCAGTCATGCCCGCGTCGCACACGGCCAGCGCCTCGTCGTACCGGCCCAGAACCGTGAGACTCTTTGCGCGGAACAGGTACGATTCTCCGAGCAACTGCTCCTGATAGGGGTCGAACGTCTCCGGATCCCGGTTGGGGTTCGCGCGGTTCCACGTGTCGAGTCGTTCCCGTTCGGCCCCGGCTTGCTCGATGGCCCGCTCGAGGATGTCGGACGCACGTCGATAGGCGACCTCAGGCTCAATCTTCATCTTTCCATGGTAGTCGTGCAGGAGTCGACCGAGGGCCGCCCGAATCTCGAAGGTCCAAGGATTGGCGTCGATACCATTCTCCAGAAGTGCGCGGGCTCTGGAGGGCTCCCCGGCATTCTCGGCGATGAAGAACGCGCCCAGCACGTACAGCCGCTCAAGGTTGGGATTCATCTTGAGGGTCAGTTCGTACCACGGGATGAGTTCCACGGGGTCGCTATGCCGCGGCACCTCCATGTACGGCTGGATCTGACGCTGAAGGTCACCTACGGGACCGCGCCAATCCGTAGACGGGGTCAGGGTCATGGCAATCCCGTCTTTGTGCTGCAGTCCTGAATGGACGTCGCACGCCGCGCGAGCGCAGACGCCCTTCTGTTCTTCCGTCTCGGTCGGCATCCGGTAGGCTACTCCGTTGTGCAGGTACTCGAGCGTCTTCAACCAGACCAGACTGCCCACGGTGAATTGGACCTGGCCCATGAGGGAAATGGCGATTGATTCCCGGGCAGATGCCAACTCGTCAGGTGTGAAGTGGCTTGAGGTCGCCACCTTGGGCTGGCAGTAGTGGGCCAAGACACCGCACATGCCGAAGGCCAGAACGACGCCGGCGGGCAAGAGAATGCATTTTCGCATGGTTTCCTTCTCCCTACCGCGTTTACAGAGGCTGCCGCCGGAATCGCCACGATCCCAAGGCGAGGAATATCCCTGCGTAAAGGACGGCGTATAGCGTCATGGCGCCGAGAACACCCCAAGAGACAGCGGGCCATTCGTGAACCACCTTCTTCGAAAGGTCGAACAGTTCCAGGTGCGGCACAACCCAGTACACCAGTTCCAGGATCCATCGTGCCACGCCCGTGGCCGATGAGTGGACCGTCAACAGGGTATTCGAGAAGGTGCTCATGGCCAGCGTCAGAAGCAGACAGATGGTTACGTTGGCGCCATGAGTCAAGACCAGCGACATTGCCAGGACGAATGCAGCGATCACCCACATGGATAGCACCCGCAGGAACAGGGCCTGTGCAAACACGGCGCCCGTCGGGATATGCATCACGGTAAGGAGCGTGAACAGCTCGGCGAAGAACAGCAGCACCACACACGAAGCCATTGCGCTCACGCCCACATACTTGCCGAGATAGACCATCATTCGGCTCACAGGTTTCGCCACCAAGGGTTGCAGCGTACGGTTCTCAATCTCCGAGGGAAATTGCCGCGCCGCTGCCACCACGCAGATCACGCTGCACATCAGGTTGATGACCGTGAAACCGACGTCCTTGACGAACTTGCCGAGACCCTCAATCCCGAATTTGGCGAATATGCCGGCACCGATCATGAGAGCCAAGCCCAGAATGAGCACGACGTAGGGGTCCTTACGCCGAAGGGATTCGAGAATGGTAACATGCGCGATTGCAATTGACTTGCTCATGACGACACGCTCCTCACGTGGTCTTGTGGCCGATCCGGCCGACGAAGTATTCTTCCAAGGAACCCGATTCACGGCGATCTTCAAGCACGGACATGCCGTTCGAGCGAAGCGCCTCCATCAGGGCGTCGTGGGCCGAGGCGTCGGACGTGACGAAACCGTCAACGCCCTCTTCCGCGTTCGGCGTTCTCTCGATACCATCCGGTACCGGGAGCGGACGGCCCGAAGTACGAGCAACAATCGAGTACCGCTTCACCGATGCGAGCAATTCCGGCACTCTGCGCTCTTCGATGACACGGCCCTCGTCCACGAGCACAATGCGGTCGCACAGGCGGGTCACCTCCGTCAACTCGTGAGAGGAGAAGAACACCGTCTTGCCGCGATCCTTGAACCCCTGCAGGATACGCCTGACATCGTACCGGGCGACCGGATCGAGGCCTGACGTGACTTCGTCCAGGATGAGAAGATCCGGTTCGTTCATGATGGCTTGGGCGATGCCCACGCGCTGCAGCATTCCTTTCGAGAACGTGCGCAATCGGTCGTCGCCGCGCGCGGCCAATCCCACGCGCTCAAGCAAGCCAGAAACGACGCGAGGCCGTTCGCCCGAGGGAATATCGACGAGCTTGGCGTACAACCCAAGGGCCTCGCGTGCCGTCAGAAATGGGTAGTACAACGCCACTTCAGGCAGATAGCCGATGCGGCGGCGGTTCTCGACCGAGGCCGTGCGGTTTCCAAACAGACGGGTCTCGCCTTTGGTCGGTTTGACGAAGTCGAGCAGCACTTTGATGGTGGTGGTCTTTCCGGCCCCATTGGGTCCGATGAAGCCAACCACGTCACCTTGTTCTACACGAATATTCAACCCGGCGGCGGCGTGGACGATTTGGCCACGCCTCCCCTTGAAATCGACGTGCAAATCTCTGACTTCGATTGCGGGGCATGATGTGTCCATGACCTTGGACCTCCAGAACGGGCGATGCGGCCAAACCCGTGGGTACGCGTGAAGCGGCACCCGGATTCCGGCCGGGTCGGCACCGACAGGGGCCTGGGGACGGCTGACACCGTCCCCAGGCGGGTTTCATCAGTGGCTGTGGCCGGTGTGCGTGGCTTCGTGGAGCGCGATACCGGCTGCGCTCACGGGGAAGCCTTCGATGCTGCCTGGCGAATACCGCTCGAATTGGACGTGCCCGTCCATGAAGAGGACGTTGCAGCCGCCCGGCACGTGGTTGAAATGCGACGCCTCGCCGCCGGAGATCTCATCCCACATGACCGGAAGGTTCGACTGTGCAGCGGCCGTGGCTGCGGGGTTGTTGATGTCCGAAATCAGGAACCGCTCGATTCCTTCACGGAGCCTGTAGGCAGTGTCCTTGCCTCCGATGACGAGTCCGCTACCGCCTTCTTCGAAGTTCCAATCTTCATCAACGACGCCAGGACCATCGTCCTCGATGGCTTCGATCAGGCCGCCGAGGGCGTGCCCGAAGCTGTCGGCATCCGCCTGCACCTGGAACATGCCCGGGTCAACGGCCCATCCTACGTACACGTACGGGTGCTCGTACACCTCGCACGGCTCGACGACGCCGTTGCCGACAGTCAGGTTGTGCCCATCGTGTTCGCCATGCTCCCAGTTCGACGACTGGTTGTTGCCCTCGTCCCACATCTCGACGGGGGTGCCGACGTTGGCCGAACTCGGGCAAACGAGCACGTTGAAGTCAGACAGGTACTCGGGGTAGATGGACACGCAATCCATGATGGTGGCCAGCGCCTCCTCCATGATGGCCCCATCACAGTGGGTGGCTTTCATGGGCGGAAACTTCTCCCCGGCGGATTCGTTGGCGTACATCTTGAACACCAACCCCATCTGTTTGAGGTTGTTCTGGCAGGAGGCCCGGCGTGCGGCCTCGCGCGCACGCGCCAAGGCAGGCAGCAGGATGGCTGCCAGTATGCCGATGATGGCAATGACCACCAGCAATTCAATCAACGTAAAGCCTCTGGGCTTCATGACTACGACTCCTTCCCGGCCCGGATTCCCGCGGAATAAACGGCAAACCCGAGCCTTCTCGCACATAGATCGGATGAAGACTTGGAAACGGGACTTGAACTGTTTGGGATGGAGCTAGACGGAGGGTGGGCCGCGCCGGTACGGCGTGAGGGTTCCGGGGTCCAGGGGCTCGCCGCTTTCGTCCAGGACAAGCCCGTCGAACGCGGGAACGGGCGTGGGCAGCGCACTGACGGCCACGGGCGCGACGAGTATGGCCTTCTTGCCCATGAGCACGAGGTCCATTTGGCAGTCCGGGCCTTCGTGCGAACAATGGGCCTCGTGAAACTGCGCTTCGATGGCGAGCACGCCGAACAGAACGAGGGCGAGGCCCAGCAGTCCGGCAAGGCCGGTCTGCAAGGCGTAGAGCCTGACGGGACGGCGTGCTATGGGCGACAGATTCATGCGGACGACCTCAACGGTACGGTTCCGCACCGATACCGCACATGCAGGATAACTCTTGACGGCAGAACCTGTCAATGGCCCCAACGGGCCTGTTTGGACCGTTCGATGAGCCAGGCGCTCTGGGCCGCCAGGCGCTCCATCCACTCGCAGGCCGTGTGCCCGGCGACCTTGCCGCCTTGTTGCGGCATCTGGTAGGACACGGTGGCGATGTGCTTGATGCCCACGGAGTAGTAGAGGGCGGTTTCCTCGTACCAGGACAGAGACCGGTAGCGTTGATAGTGATACAGCAGGCGGTCCGTACGTTTGGTGAGCCGCTCGGGCCGCATGGTGGTGCGCACGCAGAGGTTTGAAATGGCGTACGCCAAGTCCTCAAGGTAGCATCCGTCGCCAGCGAACTCGAAATCCACAATGGCCATGAGCCGTTCGCCGTTGAAGATCAGGTTCCCGCCGTGCCAGTCGCCATGGATCAGTCCCGTTTCGAACCGGTTCCTGGCTTCGTAGTTGAGGGAATCGCCCGCTTCGTGAAGGAACAGCGCAATCTGGTTGCAGTAGTCGTCGACGGGAAACCCCTCGCTGTTCTCTTCCTTTGCACGTTCGTAGAGGCCCGCGAACAGGCTGCGGGGCACTTCGCTGAACCGCCACATCCGCGCGTCCCGCGGGGGGCGGGGATAATCGCGGCACACTTCGTGGAGCTTGCCCAAGGCTTCGGCGGAAATGGCGAGTGTCTTGGACGACACGGTCATGGCTTCGCCGTCCACAAACTGCTGGAGTTCCATGGCCCAATCGTCGACCTCGACGATGCGCGTGCCGTCGCGGCCCGCCTGGATGCGCGCCACGGGCAGGCCGTGCTTGTCGAGATGGTCCGACAGACGATGCTGGAACCGCAAGGCATCGAGGACATACGGGTCGCGGCGGTAGGTCTTGACGAGGAACGTGCCCGCGTCGGTCTTGACGACCAGCTTCCGGTGACGGCGTTGGTGCGCGGCGGCCAACGGCTGAGGCCGTTCGACATTGCCCAGTTCGTAGTGACCGCGGATCATGTCCGCCAGAGTATCGAGGCCGTCGCGCTGTTGGCTCACGGGATCGTCAACACCTTCTCCGATTCAACATGATCGAGGAGTTCGTCCTTCGTGAACCACGTTGGCTTGAACTGGCGACGCGAGAAGAGCTTGTCGCCCTGATCCATGTAATGGGGTGAGGCCGGATCGGCGCTCTGCCCCCACGGGGTGCATGTGTACGATTCGATGCCGTCGGCGTGGAAGAACATGAGCATCATGGCCATCGAGCCGTTGTCGCCTATGTACGTGCCGGACCCCTTGGGGCTTTCCGAACTGCGCACGTCAAAGAGGGTTTCGGTGAAGTTGGGGCCGCTCGAATTCGCGCCGAAATCCGCGCCGCCACAGGGGTACAACACTCCGCCGCGGCCGACCTTGTGTACGTCGCCCCATGCCACGTCGAGCGTACCGTACTGCTCCTTGATTTCCACCACCGTTTCCGCGAAGAGGTCGAGGAGCTTGATCTGGTCCTCCTTGCTCAGTTCGCCACCCTCAACGACTTCATCAAGGGGGATCGCGCCGGGGAGCTTATGCCGCCAGAACTTGAAGGCCACGGTTCCTCTGGACAGCGACGTATATTCGCCGTCCCATTCGAGGAAGTCCCGTGCGGCCCTCGCGAAGTAGGCGTCCTTCATGTGCTCCGCGCCAACCGCATCGATGGCTGATTGGAGCGCCGCCTGCCACGTGGCGCCCAGCGGGTCGTACACGTCCATGGCCAGGGCCATGGCCTCTTCCTTGGTCATGGACTCGTTCTCACTGAGGACCTTGGTCGAACGGCGGCCGCGCGGATTGGTGTAATCCCACGTCACGTTGAAGATGTACGGCGGGTACTTGTCCGGGGTCATGGTCGAATCGAGCATCATCAGCTCGGGGCTGATGTTGCAGTTCTGGAAGTAGCCCTGCGGCGGATTCTTGGCCTGGACCAGGTCCGCGATGTCATGGATGCCCAGCCACTTGCTGGCCGACGTGTTGCCCGGTACGGGCGCGTTCCAGTCGTAGCCTTCGGGCCGGATGGGCGTGCATCCCAGCCGCACGTACTGAATGTTGCCCGACGTGTCGGCGAACATGAGGTTCTGCTCCATGAACTGGTTCATGGATATGGCTTCGTAGAACTCATCGCAGTTCTTGGCCTGCATCATCTGGTACATCTGCTCAAAGAGGCCGGTCTGCTCCATGTAGGGCGTGGCGCCGACGCACACGGTCCCGGTCTCGCTGTCCGGCTCCTCGACAAAGGGCCCCAGGTGGGTGTACACCGCCGGCTGCATGACGGGGTCCGCGTCCTTCACGTTGATGGTGTACATAGCGGGCGTGCCCGTCTTCCACTCTCCGTCGTATTCGTACTTGAGGGGGTTCTCCGGGTCGATTTTCAGCATGTACACGTCGGCCGTGTCCGGTCCGCCGGTGGTACAGGCCCAACCGACGTGGCCGTTGTTGCCAAGCACGGCCAAGGGCGAACCCACCAGGAAATATCCGTTCATGGCTAGGTCGCCGGTATGGACTCGTGCCTCGTAGAACACGGCCATGCCTTCCCAGCTCAGATGGGGATCCATCAACAGAATCGGGCACCCTTCAGCGGATCGTTCTGGGGCGACAACCCAACCGTTGGACCCGAATCCCGGCGCTTTGTGCTTGTTGTTGAGGTCGTCCATGATGTTGCCCAAAGGCCAGCGCATGATCATGGCACGGCCGATGGCCATGCAGTGCCACCCCTGCAACTCAAGGGCGTGCGCGGGTTTCTTGTCCGGATGCTCCGCCACGTAGGCGTTGACGCCTGCAACGAACTGGTCGCCGATGGCACGCAACTCTTCGGGCGCCGTTTCCCAGTAGGTGGCGCAGAGTGTGTCGTTCTTGATGAGCCGCATGAAGTAGTCCTGCTGGACGTACTCGGGGCCATAGGCCTCCGCCATGGTGCCAATGGCGGTACGGACGTTCTCGTAGAGGTCGTCGAGCCGGTCCTCAGCCTGGGAATACCCGAGCGCGTACGCGGCGGCGGGCATGGTGTCGGCGTATACATGAGGCACGCCCCACGTGTCGCGGTACACCGTAGCCGTCGTTTCGACGACGGGGACCGGCGTCACCGGTTCGACGGGCACGGGCTCCGGCACGCCTGTAGTCGGCACAGGTTCCGGGGGTGTGGATTCGGGCTTCTCGGCGGGTTTGCCGCACCCGGTAGCGAGGACGCCTGTGAGAACGACAAGACACATGGTCAGGACAAGGCTGCGCATCATGGTGCGTCTCCTTCGGGCCTCGCGCCCGAGGCAATCGGAAGCGGTTGCACGATCTAACACAACGCGCCGGTGTCCGGCGCACGGAGTTAGTGTACCCGACGCCGTGGCGCGATGAAAGGCCGTTTCCCCGGAAGACGGTCATCGCCCGAGACCACCGTCATGCCGGGCGGCCGCGCTACTCGGCGGCGGGTGGATCTCCCTGATGCCAGTTGCGGCCCGTGGCACGCTCAAGCGAAGCGTTGGCCACGGCGTAATCGCGCAGAGACTGCACGAGGGACGTCTGCGCGGACGTGAGGGCCAGCTCCGCGTCGAGCGTCTCGGACTGGGTGCCGACGCCTTCCTTGAAGCGCAATTCCGCGAGGCGAAGGCCCTCCTGAGCCAAGTCCACCGTTCCCCGGTCGCTCTTGATCTTCGCCATGGCGTCCTGGATTTGGATGTACGCCTGGTTCACGTCCAGTTCTACGATCTGTTGTAGGTCCTGGAGCTGGTGCTCCAGACTCGCCAACTGGGCTCGCGCCTGCTCCACGTCGTACTTGCGCCGGTTGCCGCTGAAGATCTCCCATTCGCCGCCGATGCCGAAGGTCCAGCCGTCGGCGATGGTAGGTCCGCCCTTGTAGGTGTTCTCGTACTGAATGCTGCCACCCAACTGGGGTTTGTACTGACCGATGGCGCGTTTCACGCCCTGCTCGGACGCCAGGATGGCCTTTTCAAGGGCCAGGATTTCCGGCCGATGGCTCATGGCGTGGGCCACATGCGCGGCTGCGGTCGTCGAATCGGGTTTCCATTCCAACTTCGGCGCCACATCAATGGGTGTGCTTTGGGGCAATGCCAGGATGCGCCGCAGGTTGGTCAGGGCCAGTTTCTGGGCGTTCCGGGCCTCCACGAGCGTGGCCTGGCGGTTGCCAAGTTCGGTCCGCGCCCGCAACACCTCGAAATTGCTGATCATGCCCACGTCGAACATCTGCTCGGCGTCCGCCAGGTTCCGCTTGAACGACCGCACGCTGTCCTTGGCCACGTCCACCAGCGACTTCGTCAGCAGGGCGTCGTAGTAGCTCTGTTTGGTGGCGTACTCGAGTTCGGCGAGCGTCGCCGAACGCTGCCACTCCTGCGAGTCGCGCAGGTGTTTGGCAGCCCGGATGGCGGCCCGAATCTGGCCGCCCGCATAGAGCACCTGAGTCACGGAGAACTGGTCGATGCGCAGATCGTCGTCCGGCATCATGTCTTCCTGGCTGTAGACGTACTCCTCGATGAACCTGTTGAGAGCGTACGAAGTCACCAAGCTCTTCGACAGGTCGTTCACCGTGGTCGCCAAGGTGCCCAGCGGGTCGCCGCTGCTGAGAATCCCGCCGAGAAGGTTGCCGCCGCCTCCAAGGCCGCCGCCGCTGCCGCCAAGTAACCCTCCGCTGCCTCCTCCGAGACCGCTGCTCCCTCCCATGCTCCCCGAACTGAAGGAACTGACCAGATCCATATACTTGTTCGTTTCCGGTGTGTTGAGCTCCATGTGGGTGAACGTAATCGACCCTCTGGCATGGGGGAGCATTTCGGCGCGGGCCTGGCCGATCTTCGTCCGCGCCACCACGACTTCGTCCTCGGCGACAAGGACTTGAGCGTTGCGTGTCAGTGCCATTTGAACGCATTGGCGCACATCGTACAGCTGCACGTCGCCTACGGGCGCCTCGTCAGGAGCAGGGTGGCTCTCCAGGTGGGCCTCGATGGCTTCGACGGCCTTCAGCAACTCAGGAGCGGTCTGGGAGAGGTCCCATGGCCGGTCAGCGCCGGCTTTCGCGCCATCCGCCGGCTCTTCGCCTCCGGCCACCAGGGAAAAACACGCGATCAACGCCAGAATCGTCCGCTTCATGGGGTATACCTCTGTTCTTCTCGCCCTGCCGGGCGGTGACGCTATACAGACCACATCATGATAGTCTACATCCGCCGTCCAATCAACGGCGGCCGCCGCGCTTCCGGGAGGCGCGCTTCTTGGGTTTCGGATCGTCCTCGCCCAACGCCTCCTCCACCATGTCCCGGGCCGCGCGCACACGCTGTGAAATCAGTTCGGTGGGGATTTCCTCCAGGAAACGGCTGGGCTTGGTCATCCGCTTCTTCCCGTACCGGTCGCGGGAGAGCGACTCGAATAGCGTGACATGACGTTTGCCCCGCGTGAGCGCCACGTAGAACAGCCGCCGCTCTTCCTCGATCCCTCCGTCGCGCACGCTTCTCTCGTGGGGGATGATGCCCTCCTCCGCGCCCACAATGAATACGAAGGGGAATTCGAGTCCTTTGGCGCTGTGAACCGTCATGAGCGACACGCCCTTCTTGTTCTTGTCTTTGCGGCTCCGCCGATCCTCGTCGTTCACCAGCGAGCTTTCGTCCAGAAACCCGGACAGGGACGGGCTGGCCGCACGCTCCTGATAGTCCGTAATGGCGTCGAGAAGCGCTTCCACGTTGCCCCAACGATTCTCGAATTGGGCGGTCGACTTGCACGTGCGCAACAGTTCGCCTCGGTAGCCGATGGTCTCGGTCAGTGCATGGACGGTCTCAATCAAGTCTCCGTTGCAGGATCGGAACCGGTGGCGGAAATCGTTGATGACGCCGAGGAACGCCCGGATGCCGGCCTTGGTGTTCGCGGCCGTGCCGTCGTGATCCATCATGGAGGCCAAGGCCTTTCCAACAGAGTGTCCTTCGGCGAGGCACCGTTCATGCACCCGGTGAAGCGTAGTGTCGCCGATTCCGCGCCGCGGAACGTTCACGACCCGCAGGAAGGATGCCTCGTCGCGGGGGTTTGCGATCAGCTTCAGGTAGGCGAGAATATCCTTCACCTCGGCACGGTCGAAGAACTCCTGTCCTCCGACGACCACGTACGGAATCCCCGCCTGCCGGAGCCCGATCTCGAAGGCCCGCGATTGCAGGTTCGACCGGTAAAGGATGGCGAAATCCTTGTGAGGCGCGCCGGTCTTGGTGCGGATGTGTTGGAGCCAGGCCACGGCTTCCTTGGACTCCTGGTCCTCGTCGCCCACGATGAACCGGTCGATGTTCCGCCCTTTGCCCAACTGACTCCAGAGGTTCTTCTCGCGCCGTTGGGTGTTGTTGGCAATCACCTGGTTGGCCGCGTTCAGAATGGTCTCCGTGGAACGGTAGTTCTGCTCGAGCTTGACGATCTTCGCCTCGGGGAAATCCTTCTCGAAGTTCAGGATATTGCGCACGTCGGCCCCCCGCCAACTGTAGATCGATTGGTCGTCGTCGCCCACCACGCACAGGTTGCGGTGTTTGCCCGCCAGCGTCATGAGTAACTCGTACTGGACCTGATTCGTGTCCTGATACTCGTCGACCATGATGTATTGGAACCGCTTCCGATAGCGGGCCAGAATCCGGGGATGCTCTTTCCACAGCCGGAGGACCAGCAGCAGAAGATCGTCGAAATCCACCGTGTTGGCGGCACGCAGGGCCGACTGATACCGGTCGTAGATCTCGGGCAACCACTTCTCGTATTTCTCTTTGGTGGCCTGACGTTTCTTGTCCGCCTCGGCGTTCGCCGATGCCGCCGCGTTCGGCGGAGCACCGCCACTCTTCATCATGCCGATCTGGCTGAGGAACATGTCCGGGTCGAAGCTCTCCTTGACCCCATCGATGTCCTGCAGGCTCCGGCGCAGCAGGGTTCGGCAGTCGCCCTCGGAACAGATGGTGAAGTTTCGCCGGTATCCCACATGCTCGATCTCCTTGCGCAGCACGCGCAAACAGAACGAGTGGAACGTGGATAGCACCACCTCGCCTGCCGTCTCCTTGCCGACAAGAGATGCCACGCGTTCGCGCATTTCCTCGGCGGCCTTGTTCGTGAAAGTGACCCCGAGTATCTCGCCGGGGTCCGCCACCCTCTCAACAATGAGGTGCGCGATCCGGGTTGTGATGACGCGCGTCTTGCCGCTGCCGGCCCCGGCCAGGACCAGCACGGGCCCTTCCGTCTGACGTACGGCATCCTGCTGCTGCGGATTGAGACTGTTGACAAGTTTGGAAATTCGAGACATTGAGGCTTTCTAACTTCGTGGTGTCCACGCCGAAGGCGCGCGATTGTAGCAAGTGTTGACGGTTTCGTCCAGGACGGGGCGGGACCGGTTCCGGAAAGGGGCGCCGTCGCATCGACGAGCCACGAGCCCCGCGCGCCGCGGGGCCCGTGTGTCGAATCGTCGTCGAAACGGTCCGTCTAGAACGTCACCTTGAACGTGCGAATCTCGTACGGTTTCACGTAGAACCGCACGCTGGCGCCCTTCACCTTCACGGCCTCGTCGTTCTCTTCCATGAGATCGCATTCCGTGACGGTCTTTGGCGTCTTGCCGAAGGTGATGGCCACATCGCCCCGCTGGCCATAGGCTTCGTAGCACCGCACGATCAGCGCGCGCGAGTCTTCGTGCTTCTTCACGGCGTCGATAACCACGTTCTCGGCATCCACCGAGGCAAACGCGCCCGCGGCAGGCAAACTGCCCTTGCCCGCGGTCGCTGGCTGCGCCACGAGCGGCGCGTTCAACTCCGCGCCCTCCTGAACCACGCCGTTGCGCCAGTCCCAGGCATGGGGATACAGCGAGTAGACGAACTCGTGCTCGCCTTCGTCGGCTTTCGGGTCGGGTTCGACCGGCGACCGCAGCAGCGACAAGCGCATCACGTTGTCGTGGATGTCGTACCCGTACTTGCAGTCGTTCATAAGACTCACGCCGAAGTCGCCTTCCGAAAGGTCGGCCCACCGTTGCGCCGGCACCTCGAACCGCCCCCGGTCGAAGGCGGTGTTGTGGTGCGTGGCCCGGTCGATGGTGGCGTACTGAATCTCATAGGTGGCGTTCGTCGACCGCACGTCCACGGGGAACGCCGCCTTGAGCAGTACATGCTTTTCCCACCAGTCGACCTTGGTCACGAAATCCAGACGCGGCGAACCGGCGTGCATGGTGACGTCCTGGGCGATGGTGCTCTTGCCGTTCTTGCGCACGACGCGGACCACGGCCCGAACCGGACCTTCCTCCACCACCGTGATGGATTCGGGCGCCTCGAATTCCCACATCTTCTCCTCGAAGTTGTGGTCAATGTCCCACGCGTCGTTGCTGTGCGGACGGTCCTCGAAGATCTGGAGCATGTTGCCCCGTTCGCCCTTGGCCAGAATCTCGCGACGCTCCGTCTTGTCGTATGCCGAGGTCAGGTCGCCCTTGGCGTTGAACTTCACGCGCAGGCAGTCGTTCTCCATGCCCTTGGCCGAAGCCTTGAGCGAACCGCCGGACACATCCGCGCCCTGTCCCGCGATCAACCGGAACACGGCGTACCCCAAAGGCGGCACGTCGCGGGCCTCGATGAGGAGCTTGCCGTCGGCCGTCTTCTGGCACGGTACCGGCACGCCCGAGGCGTCCAGCACGTGGAACGCGCCCTTCGGCAACGCGACATCGACTTCGACCGGGTCCGTACGGACCCACGACAGGGTGTTGAACACGACGATGGGTGTTCCCTTGCCCGAGGTGTCGATACGGCCCGCCAAGTGGTTCAGCGAGACATCCACTACGCCGCCCGCCAGTTCGCGTGCGCGTCCGTAGTCGCGCTCCGTGTCCTGGTAGACCTCGGTGATGGACGAACCGGGTAGAATGTCGTGGAACTGGTTGAGAAGCACCAGCTTCCACGCGTCGTACAGACTCTCGTGGTCGTACTTGCCGCCATGCACGAGCGCCAGGCTGTTGAGGAACTCCGCGTCGCGCACGAGCAACTCGCACTTTCGGTTGTGCCGCTTCGTGCGGGCTTGGGACGTCTGACAGCCACGGTGAAACTCAAGGTACAGTTCGCCGTTCCACACCGGCAGTTCCTCAAAGGGCACCTGGTCGGCCATCCGGTCGACGCTGTCCTGGAATGTGCTGAATTTGCACTTGGGCACGCCCACGATGTTGGACAGGCGCTTGGCCCGCTCGATCATATCCATGGTCGGACCGCCGCCGCCGTCACCATACCCGATGGCGTAGGGCAGTTCGTCCACCTTCTCTTTCTGCTTGAACTGGTCCCAGTGGGAGATGGCATCGGGCACCGTCATCATGCCGTTGTAGTTCATGGGCGGCATGAGGCCACGGATGCGCGATCCGTCAGCGCCTTCCCATTGGAACAGGCTGTAGGGGAAGTCGGTGAACCGGCCCCAGGAGATCTTCGTGGTAACGAACGTGTCGATCTGAGCCTTCTTCAGGATCTGGGGGAAGGCCCAGGTGTAACCGAAGGCATCCGGCAGCCACACGGTTCGGGAGTGAACGCCGAATTCCTTGCGGAAGAACCGGTTTCCGTACATCACCTGGCGGATGAGGGCCTCGCCGGAAGGCACGTTGCAGTCGCTCTCCACCCACATGGCGCCCATGGGTTCCCACTGCCCGGTCTTGGCGTGCTGCTTGATGCGCTTGTACAGCTCCGGGTAGTCCTCCTTCAGCCAATCGTACTGCACGGCCTGGCTGGCCATAAAGATGAACTCGGGATACTGCTCCAGCAGCGACAGGACCGTCGAGAACGTGCGCGCGCACTTGCGGTGCGTCTCGCGGAGGGGCCACAGCCACGCGCTGTCGATGTGAGACTGGCCCATGATGGCCAGTTCGCCCACGCCGTAGCTCTGGGCGAAGTCCTTGAGGCCGGTGCGAAGAAGACGCTGGCCCTTCTTGATGGAAGCGAAGTACGCCTCGTCATCCTTGCGGCTGAGATCCACGGTCTTGATGGCGTTGCCGACCAGGTCCAGCAACTGCCGGGCAGGCGCGTAGTTGTCTTTCATCTCGGCGAGGACTTCCAGGACGACCTTGCAGTCCCAGTAGAAGTCCCACACAAGCATGTTTTTGACGGCGATGTCGGCGTATTCAAAATTGTGATAGTCGTCGAACCGGACGCTGGGCACGCCTTCGAGGGCGATGTCGTAGGTTTCGCCGCCCTTGGCGTTCGTGGCGAGTACTGCTTCGTCGTGGTTCCGGTCGAATCCCTGGGCCGGTTCGCCGTTCACATACCCCACGGCTTCGCCGCCGGGGCGGATGAGGGCGACGACCTTCTGGCCGGCCATCTCCTTGGGGATGCGGGCCTTCATGCGGAACCACGTGGTCTGGTCGAAGCCACCCCACCGCCCGAACATCTCGAAGGGCTTCCAGCCCGACTTCGGCATGCGTTCGGGACCTTTGTCCAACCCCGTCACACATGCCTTCAGCCCCGTCATGGGCCGCCGCATCGTGTAGATGGTCTCCCGGATCTCGCGGAGGCGTACCTCCCACTGATGTGCCTCGATCTTCCGCTCTTGCTCGAAATTCGCCATGGAGCAGGTCCCTTCTCGTTGTCGCCAGCGTGTTGTCCGAATCACCGCAGGTAGTGCGGCGCTACTTGATCCTCTCCGCCACGACCCCGTCGATGACGAGCCGTGTTCCATCCCAATACCCGGCGCGTATCCGCCCTATCACGGAGACCTCAATAACGCGGTCCTCGACCGTGAACGTTCCCGGAATGCCATCGGGCGCGCGCTTCTCGTGAACAATCCGCAGGTTGGCGGCGTCGGAGAACGACACCGTCAGTCCGTCCCACAACCAATCGGTCCCGGCAAGGCCCGCCGCCGTGGGCGGCAACGGATCGAATGAATCCGATCCGGCCATGAACCAGACGAGCAGCCCTGCCGACAAGGCCAGGACTCCGAGCACGATGATCGGAATCGTCTTCTTGCGCACGTCAAGCGAGATCCCATGGTTCGGTGAGAAACGCTGTACACCGGCTGGCCCGTGTCCGGACATCCCGCGGGAGGGCGCCCACGACGGTTTCCACGGGCCTTGCGGCCCGTTGGAACGGAGATC
This sequence comes from bacterium, assembly GCA_024231375.1. The sequence goes on from JAAEQP010000769.1 coordinate 15,234, forward strand.
TTAACCATTCCCGCGCGGGAATTCCAATCGGCCCGAGGTCCCGGTTGCCGACGCCGTTCCCCGGGCCCTCCGACGACGGCCAGGGCCCGCCTTGCTACGGTACCGGCGAATCCCGTAGCCTGTGGAGGCGCGTGTCTCCCCGGCCGGTCCCCGACGAGAAGGAGAAATTCATGCCGGAACCCAGTTCGAATACGATCCAGTTCATCGACCCTGCTGACGTAGACGTGCGCCACGCGGCGTTCAGCGACGACGAACGGGTGGTGCTGGATTCCATCAACCAGCGGATCGCCGCGGGCGAGTCGTTGGCCGACATCATGGATTTCCTGTTCGATAGCGGTCGGTCGCTGTTCCCGTGCGACCGAATTGGATTGGCGTTCGTGGAGGAAGGCGGCGAACGGGTGGCGGCGCACTGGTCGCGGGCGTTGTACGAGCCGCTGCTGCTGGGCAAGGGGTACGCCGAGGACCTGCGCGGCAGTTCGTTGGCCACGATTCAAGAGACCGGCCACTTACGCATCATCAACGATCTGGAAGAATACCTCCGCCTGAAACCGGTCAGCGAATCGACCGCTCTGCTCATCGAGGAGGGGGTTCGGTCGAGCATGACGTGTCCGCTCATCGTCGATGGCCGGAACGTGGGCTTTCTGTTCCGCAGTTCCCGCAAACCCAACTCCTACACCCGCGAGGAGGTGTTGCGACACCAGGCAGTGGCTGAACGGTTGAGCCAGGCGGTCGAGAAGGCCTACCGGCTCGAACAGCTCGAGGAGGCCAACAAGGCGTACACCGAGATGCTCGGGTTCGTGAGCCACGAGTTGAAGAGCCCGCTGGCCTCTATCCTCACGGACGCCCGGCTACTGACGGACGGGTACCTGGGCGAAATCGATCCCAAGCAGGAGAAGAAGATCCACAGCATGGTCCGCAAGGCAAACTTCCTTCTGAATCTGGTGCGCGAATACCTGGATCTGGCCAGAATCGAAGGCGGTCAGCTTGAATTGAACGCCAAAGAGGTCGATTTCCTGGCCGAAGTACTGGAACCGTGCGTAGACATCGTGCAGGCAGCGGTTCAGGAGAAGGAAGTGACCGTCGAACAGGACGTGCCGGAGGGGCCTATGCCCGTGGACTGCGAC
>JAAEQP010000770.1 GCA_024231375.1 bacterium
CCAAGCTCCATTCCCTTAATGTTCCACGGGCGGCGGACGGCTATCTGGATGCCGCGACCCACTCCCTTTCCCCTTGGCGCGACGCCACCGTCGGTGGTACCGTATAGGAGCCCGGCAACGCGTCCGTCAACTGTGAGGGGAAGCTCATGCGCACTCGACACATCCAGTCCGTGATTCTACTGACCGCTCTCCTCCTCACCGCGTCGGGGTGCCCCGGGCAGGACACCGTCTGGCGGAGCGTTCTCTATCCCGAAGCGTGGACCCCGGCGTTCACCGACGCCCAGGGCCGGTTTCTGCACGACTTTTCGTACGCGGGATACAAGTATGGCGAGGATCTACCGGGCGCCAAAGCGGGACCGGTCATTGATGTGGTGACCGATCATGGCGCGGATAACGCCGGCGCGGCCGATGCGACGGCCGCGATCCAGGCAGCCATCGACGCGGCCGAAGTCGCGGGCGGCGTGGTGTTCTTCCCGGGCGGCATGTACCGCATCGAAGGGCAACTCACTGTCACCGCGTCGAACGTGATCCTGCGCGGTGACACGGCGCCTCCGGCCCGCCTGCGGTTCACGAAGGTCGACGGCATGACGGGCAAGGCCCACATCACGATTCGCGGGTCCGTGGGGCAGAGCGGCGACATTCCGTTGGCCCAGGACGGTGAGAACCGGTCCTTCACGGTGCGCGTGGCCGATGCATCGGGGCTGTCGGCCGGAGACGAGGTGGCGCTGGGCTGGGTGATTACGGACGAGTTCATCGCGGAACACAATATGACCGGCACGTGGCAGGCCTTCAATGGCACGTGGCGTCCGATCTTCCGAAGGACCGTTATCTCCACGGATACCGGAACAACACCCCACACCGTCACGCTCGACGTGCCGTTGCGGTACCCGGCCAAGGTGCGCGACAGCGCCAGTCTCCGCACACAGACGGGCTACATCTCCGAATGCGGCATCGAGAACCTGGAAGTGACCAGCGCGGTGGATTGGAACGCAGCGTGGTCCGAAGAACGGGTTCATACGTTCACCATGCAAGGCGTGAAGGACTGCTGGATGCGCGACGTCCGATCCTTTGAAACGCCTGACAGGCATGGGTATCACTTGCAGAACTGCGGCGTCCGTATCCTCGACTGCAAGCGCGTGACGGTCGCTGATTGCCGGCTGGAACGGGCCCAGAACCGGGGCAGCGGCGGATGCGGCTACCTTTTCGAGATCTCGCGGAGCAACGAGATCCTCACGCGCGACTGCGTTGCGCGCCATGGCCGCCACAACTTCATCCAGAACTGGGATTTCGGCGCCACGGGGTGCGTGTGGCTGCGATGCGTCAGTTCCGGCAGTCTCAACGTGGTGTCGAGCGCGTTTCCCATCGGGTTGCCCGCCTATTGCGAATACCATCACTCCCTGGCAATGGGGTGTCTGGTGGACCAGTGCTCCTTCGCCGATGGCTGGTACGGTGGCAACCGCCACGACTGGAGTTCGGGTGCGGGCCTCACGTGTACCCAAAGCGTCTACTGGAACACCGACGGCGGCGGACGCATCCGGTCGTGGCAGTACGGGCTGGGCTACATCGTCGGCACCGAGAGCATCACGCTTGAGACCAGCATGCTCGACCCATCCGCCGACGGGTCGGAACCGAAGGATTACGTAGAGGGAGAGGACCGGGGATCCGGCTTGCGCCCCGTGTCCTTGTACGAAGACCAGCGCGTACGGCGCGTGGGGCCGTAGACGGGGGAATGCAATGTTCAGTGGGGGAAACGTAGCGATTCAGGTGCTGCTGGCGGCATTGGCGGCGGCGCACCCCGCCGATCCATTCAACGGCGAACCGGCCGTAACCATCCCCGAAGCCGAGCAACAGACGCTTATTGCGTCCGTTGAGGGATACTTGGCCTGGCCGGACGAAAAGGTGTTGCCCATCCCACCCGACGGCTGGTACTCCATCGACCTCGACGGCGACACGGTCGACGTGTTCCGCGACGAGTATGGTGTGCCCCACGTGTTCGCGCCGTCGGCGCGCGTGGCGTTTCGGGCGCAAGGGTATGTGACGGCGGAAGACCGGTGCATGCAACTCCTGAAACGCAGGGAGTCGGTGATGGGCCGCATGTCGGCCAAGCAAGGCGACCGCGCCTTGGGCCACGACCGCGACATCCGCACCAAAGGATTCACGGACGCCGAATTGCAGGCCATGATCGACGGGCTGCCCGAGCGGCAACGGGTCTACCTGGAAGAATACACGGCAGGTATGAACATCTACCTGGCCGAGAACGCCCCGGACCTCACACCGGTTCGGAGCATCGAGATGGCGGCGGGCGCAGTGTACTTCCTCACCCGCATCGGCGACATGCTTGACCAAGACTACAGCCTGTACGAGCTTGTCTCGTTCATGCAACTCCTTCGCGGCAAGGAGTTCGCCATGACCATGCTGAACGATTGCATGCCGCTCGACGTGCCTACGGCCCCCACCACGGACCACAGTCACACGCGCGTGGCGCCGGGGACGCGGTCCGCGTACCGTCCCAAGCACCATGTCGACGTCGACCCCGCCGAGGTGTTTGCCATCTTCGAGGAAGAGAAGCGGGTCCGCGACTTCGACAAAGCGGAAGGCGTGTTCGCAAAATGGGGCAGCCAGGCGTGGGTGGTGTCGCCTGAGCGAAGCGCCACCGGAAACGCGCTCTTCTTCAGCAGCCCGCAGATGCAATACGACGTGCCGTCCAACGCGCACCAGGTCCATCTGGTGGCACCGGGGTTGAACCTGTACGGCATCGCCCATGCCGGTGTTCCCGGGGTGGGGGTCGGCCACAACATGCGGCTGGCCTGGGGCACCACGTCAGGCATGATGGATCACTACGACATCTTCGTGGAAGAACTGAATCCCGACAACCCCCTTCAGTACCGGCACAAAGGCGAATGGAAGGATATGGAGGTCCTGGACCGGCCCATCGTGGTACGGGACGAAGACGACGAACTGCGTCTGGAACCCCACTTTGTGTACCGCACGGTCCACGGACCCGTCATGCGGTGGGAGAAGGCCAACAACCGCGCGTTCACGAAGTGCCACTCCCTCCAAGGGAAACAATTGGAATCCTTCACGGCCTACCTGGACATGGCGTTCGCCGAGAATTTCGACGACTTCGAGGCCGCCGTTCGCCAGGTCTGTTCGTGCCACCATTTCTTCGCGGCGGACGTGGACGGAAACATCGGCTATTGGCTGGCTGGGCGACGTCCTATCCGCAACCCGGACCAGGACCCGCGGCTGCCTGCGAGCGGCACGGGCGAATACGATTGGCGCGGATTCGAGTTGGGTCCGGACCTTGCCGCCTGCATCAACCCGCCCGAGGGGTGGTTCGCCAACTACAACGACAAGCCGAGCGTGACGGTGCCGGGCTGGTGGCCCGAGTACCAGTTGGGTCATGCCATCGCCAAGGTTGTTGAACGGGAGAACCCCATCGACTGGAACACGTTTGTCTCGCTCAATCGGGCGAACGCCGAACATGCCATGCTCGAACCATACATTCGGCCGTACCTAGTCCGCATGCTTCGGGAAAACGCCGCGTCGTCTCCCGAAATCCGTCAGGCCCTCACGCTGATGGAATCTTGGTCCGGGCGAGATGCGTCGGGCGAACCAGCCAATCTACTCATGAACGAGTGGTTCCTGGACACCATGATGGAGATCTTGTCGCCCGATTTCGGGCTAGTGCTCGAACGGAATCTCGATTTGATGAATCTGCAGTTGTTCGGGCTGCTGGTGTTCCGGTTGCTCGAACCTGAACGGGCAGGCATCGCCGTCCAAGGCGACTATCTCCACGGACGCGACCCGCACACCATTGCATCCGCATGCTTCTTGAAGGCTCTGAAACGCCTCACCGACGAGCACGGCCCCGACATGGAGCAATGGCCCTATGAGCCCCATACCCGGGAGTTCGAGCACATCGGGCGGTATCCGTGGCGCCAGAGCGGGTCCTACTGGATGGCCGTCGAGCTGTCCAACCCCATGCGCGTGCAAGATATGCTCGTGCCGGGGGCGTGCGGACTCGAGGCGTCGCCCCATTTCAACGACCAAGTCGACTTGTTCCATTTCTGGCAACTAAGGAAGACGCGGTATCTGCCCGGGGACTTGGGAAGGTGAGGGCATTCCTTCCCTTGCGGCCAGTTCACGGGGTATAATCCCGATTGCTTGGCGCCGATGCCTCACAGCGGCATTCGGAGAGCCGACTTTTCCACCCTAATTCTTTACAGTACAGGGCATTACACATCCAAGACCGCCGCATCTTCGTGAAATACCGACATGGATCCCTCGGATGCGGTGACGAAACGGCGTGTGGACGTTAAAGTAAGTGGGTGTGTTTGCTTAGCGAGAAACGCGCGGCTGGCCGCGCGACGCCGATCGAGGTAGCCTGTCCACCGATGAAATGGTCTTTGCCCACATTCGCGCTGAAGCGACCGATCACGGTCGCCATGGTGCTGCTTGCCTTGGCGTGCTTGGGCGTCATCACGTGGCGCCAGATCCAGACCGAGTTCATCATGACCATCAATTTCCCGCGGATCGGATGCTACATCCCGTATCACGGCGCCACGCCCGAGCAGGTGGAAGAGGAAATCGCCATCCCGGCCGAAGGCGAATTCCGTACCGCGTCCAACCTGGAACGCATTCACACGAGATCCGACGGCGGGGGCTGTTCGGTGCAGATGTGGTTCGACTGGGACACCAACATGGCCGTGGCCATGTC
>JAAEQP010000771.1 GCA_024231375.1 bacterium
CGGCGGGGTTTTCCTCGATGATGTCGATGGCCCGGTTCAACGCGTGGATCTTCCTCTGCACCTTCACCCGCGACTGGCGCCCCTTGGCGCTCGCCTTGCGCGCGGTGGCGTCCAAGGTCTTCTGCAGCGGAGGTTCGTCACCGACCAACAACTGGGCGCGGCGCAAAGTCTTGACATCGTCAGTGGTGTCCACACGCATGTCCTCCAGCTGCTGCTGGAACGCGTGCACGTAGGTGCGGATCTGGGTGACCAGGGTTTCCTGGTCGGCGACGACTTGCTTGCTTGGCTTGGTCACACCAGCTCCCCCTTGAACACAGCGGGGTTGACGATCATCGGTCACAGGGCCGCCTGCACCTTCCCCACGCCCTTCCCCTGCAGCCACGTACCAATGAAGGAGTACACCAGCAGGACGTCCTTCCCATCCACGTGTGCCGTGTACGCCTCCACGGGAATCTTCACGTGACGCATACCCAGCGTAGAGGGGGAGCCCAGAGCGTACAGCGCGTTCTTCTGGATGGTCGAGCAGCCAAACGTGTAGTGGTCGGAAGCGTCAGCAGGCTCTACGATGCGCAGATCGACGTCCATCACCGAACCGAACACGGTGCCTGTGAGAGCGTCGGGACGAACAAGGTACTGCTCGGATTTCGCGTCGGCGTAGAGCTCGCGGAGCATGTGCGGCGTCGTTATCACCGTGGGCACCGTGATGGCTTGCTTCCACACCACGTCGCGCGCCTTCGCGAAGAGGACAACACCAAAGTTGTCCTCGTACTCGGCGCGGTCGACGCGGATGGGCTCGGGCTCGACCTGGTTGAG
>JAAEQP010000772.1 GCA_024231375.1 bacterium
GCTTCAAACCAAACGGATACGCCAGACTGATCGGAGCGTAGCCCGTCAATGCCACCAACTCGTCACGTGCGGTCTCAATCTCCCAACGCTGTCGTTCCACCGACAGCGCCGACAGAATCGCGTGCGTGTGCGTATGATTCCCGAACTCCACGAATGCCGGATCTGCCTCCGCTACGTCTTCCGCATTCAGATACGGCCGCAACGCCCCCGCCAGTCGCGAGCCGGTCGCTCCCACGCTCCGCAGCACATCCTCCAACACAGCCGGCAGCTCTTCGCAGTAGCACCGCCTCGCCAACACCCACGCCGATTCCCCCTCAGCGCGCTGGCCAAGGCCGGCCGACGTCATCGCATGGCACACACGTTCTTCATGCCCGTTCGCCGCCAACCACGCCAGCTTGTGCTGCCACATCAGGTCCTTGTTCCCGATCACCGACGTCACCGGAAACACCGTCACGGGAATGCGACGTCTATGCAGAATCGGCAAGGCCACACGTACCGTGTCGGCGAAACCGTCATCGAACGTGACCACGACCGCGCGGCGCACCGCCTCGCCCGCCACCAGCGCCTCGACCAGCTCACGCAGCGAAATCGGATTGAAACATGATGCCAGGTATTCGACCTGTCGCTCGAACGAGGCGGGATCATGCCGCAATCCCGTACCATCCGTGAACACACTTCCGGCCTTCGACACGCTATGGTACGTCACAACGTTCACACATTGCGCGTTGTGGCACCGTCGCAAACACCGAACCATCCGCCCGGTCCACGCGTCAAATTCCGTCCGTGTAGCCAACCCGCTCATCGCGGCACACCCTCACA
>JAAEQP010000773.1 GCA_024231375.1 bacterium
AAAGCGCTGTACCCAGCGCGACTACGTGTCCCCAGACTTCCAGAGTATGTGATCACACCTAAGGGGGACGCAGCATGCGTGCACTGGTTCTATTCGCGGTAGTGGTGTTGGGGGGGACAACCGTAGCCTTTGGCGCGGAGCGGCAGATCACCTTCTCTCCGAAGAACCACGATCTCGACAACAATGACAACTTCTCCGCCGACGGACGCTTCCTCTGCTACGACACGCGCGAGACCGTCGGTCCAGGCATCGACAACTCTCAATCCATCGAGATGGTCGAAATCGCTACGGGCAAAGAGACGGTGCTATACGCTCCCGAGACCATCATCGGCGAGAAAGCGGCTCCGGGGATTGGCGCCGTGACCTTTTCGCCTGTAGAGAACAAGGTGGGCTTCATTCACGGCCCTCCTCTGGACGAAGTGGCTGTGCGCGGCTACTACGGAAAACCCAACCGCTGCGGGGCGGAAGTCGTGGCTGATGGGCGGCAAGTCCGCACCTGGATGGACCACCGCGATATCGCTCGCGGCCGGGACACCCTCCCTGGTGCACACCGCGGCGGCACCCACCGTCACGAGTACTGTCTTGATGGCCGCCGCGTGGGATTCACCTACGACGATCTTCTTCTGCCCGAGTACGGACGCACCATCGGGTATCTTGAAACTCATCCCAATGCACCGAAGGGGGCCTCTCGCTGGTTCGCCCTGCTTGTGCGGGTTGTGCCCAAGGGCACCTCGAAACCCGGCGAAATCGAAGTGGCCCTCGGGGATTCCTGGGTGGGCCGCCACGGGGTGATGCGCGCCTTCATTGGCACCGTGCGCGCCGCCGACGGCGTCAGCTACGAAGAATCCCTATTCGTCGTCGATGTGCCCGCCGCAGTGGATGTCACCACCGCTGATTCGGGCTCCGCGACCCGCTATCCGTCGCCGCCGAAAGGGCTTACCGTCCGTCGGCTGACCCATAGTTGGGCCTCAGGCATCGTGCGCGGTACGGTGGAAGGGGATCGGATCGCGTATTATGCCTACGCGCCGGACGGCACGACCCAGATCTTCATCATCCCCTCAGATGGTTCCGACCGGCACGAAGACCCGGCCAAGCGGCCTGTGCAAGCGACCCATTTCCCCGAAGGCGCGGGACCTGGGGTGCGGTGGCATCCCACGGGCAACTCCATCGCCTGCATCAGCAATAATGCCGTGGCCGTCACCTGCGTGAAGCCCGGCAAGGATTTCGGC
>JAAEQP010000774.1 GCA_024231375.1 bacterium
CCAATCCCGCATGTTCTGGGATATTCTCCCGGATTGTGAGATTTTATCCCAAAAAACACTTGAAATCCATGTCCATTCACCTTATACTATATTAACGTTCTCATACTCAACGTATGGTTCGTGTCAACGTGAAATAGTCCGGCAGACGACGAGGCCAAAAGAGTATGGTCAGGTTAGCGTAGTATCGGGCCGGACACGAAAACGAACAGGAGACGAAAGAGATGCTGTCCAGTATCGACATCAACAGCAGTGTCGCGGTGTACGTTCAAATCGAGAACCACGTACAATTCGCCATCTCGTCGGCCGCCCTCAAGCCCGGCGACCAGCTCCCCTCGGTCCGTGAGCTTTCCGAGCGGCTTGGCGTCAACCCCAACACCGTTGCCAAAGCGTACCGCGATCTCGAAGTCATGGGACTGCTGTACACCCGGCGTGGCATGGGCGTGTTCGTGAACAAAGGCATCGAGGCCAAGTGCCGCGAAGAATGCCGCAAACGGATCATCGCCCGTCTGCACGAAGTCGTCGCGGAAGCGAAAGCCGCTGGCATGACCGAGAAGGAAATCCTCGAGGTCTCGCAGAAGAGCTTCGCGTCCGACACCGGCCCCTACGGCGAGACGCCCGCGTCCGTCACTGCCCTTGCCAAGACCAAGAAAAAGGGCAAGTAGCAGCATTCCAATTCGCGTGTAGTGAATACCGTGGCCGTGCCTTTTGGGGGCGCGGCCACGGATCTGTTTTAAGATACTGTTTTGAAACAACTTATCCAAGAACAACCACCCCATCCATCCCTCCCGTCCCCCTTTCCCACCCCGTCGCATGGGACAACATCCTTCCCAGAACCACGAAAAGTGTCGCAATAAACAATTGACATGTGGCCCATGATGGTTTACACTATGAGTAGAAAGCGTCACACTCTAAGGTGCGCAAAGAGTGTAGTTTTCAGGTGCATTAGGTGTTTGTTGTAGGCAATTCTCTAACGTTTTCTGGTGGGCTCTATGGAAGCGGAATCTCTTTTTCAGGCTGAGGAATCGGGTGTGATGGCTGCGGATCCGGGAAATGGCGCGACAAGCGAGGCGCGAAACGCCGTCTCGCACGAAGCTGCCGGCTCGCGGGAATCCTATGAACAAACCGTGTCCGGCGACCGTCCAAGTCGGCTCACGCATGGCGCCAAGGTCAAGCGAGGGCAACTGAACGCGGTTCAACAAGGACGCTACGGGACGGGTCCGGCGCCCTATGGCTATCGCCGGGGCCGGGAAGGCGAGCGGCCGTTGGTCGTCGATGACCGCGAGGCCGAGGTCGTTCGCATGATCTTCCGCGAATACCTACAAACCCGTAGCACGGGCAAAGTGGTCAACTACCTTCATTCGCGGAACATCTACACCCGCAAAGGCAACAAGTGGTCGCGCCAGGCCGTGGCCATCATCCTCTCGAATCGCACGTACCGCGGCCGCGTGAGTTACGGCGAACTCGAGACCCAGGGGTTGCACGACCCCATCATCGAACCGGCGCTCTTCTACAAAGCCAACGCGCTGCGCGAACGCAAACGCCGCAAGCGCCGGACCAGTACCGACTCTTGATGATCCGGACCTGTCCGGATCTTGCGTTGCACGAGCCATCGGACACGGCCCCGTCCGGTACGCGGTATGCGCGACCCGGACGGGGTCATCGTTTTTCCAGCCCCCCCCGGGGCGTTGCGGCCATCTCCTCCACACGGTATAATCCGGACTCCACAAGACACTCCCAGGACGCCCGGGCCCCTGTCCCGGCAGATAAGGAAACGGATACCGTGATGATTCGCCGCGACGGCATTGTGCTTCTCGTCATCGATTTCCAGGATCGCCTGCTTCCGAAAATCCCCGTGGCCTCGGCCATCATCCCCCAGGTGAAACGCATGGTGCGATTCTGCCGCGAACTCAAGATCCCCATCCTGTGGACCGAGCAGTATCCCAAGGGACTGGGCGGCACCGTCAACGACGTAGCCTGTGAACTCAAGGGAATGGACCCGATCGAAAAGACCGCCTTCGGATGCATGGGCGATGCGGGATTCGTGGATGCACTGAAGGCCACCGCGCGCAAGCAGCTTCTCATCACCGGCGTCGAAGCCCACGTGTGCGTCATGCAAACCGCCCTCGAAGCCATCGAACAAGGGTACGAAGTCTTCATCGTGCGCGATGCCGTAGGCTCACGCGCGAAACGCGAATTCAAAGCGGGCGTGGCCCGTATGCGAGACGCCGGCGCGGAACTTGTAACGGCCGAGATGGCCATGTTCGAAATTCTGCGGCAGGCGGGTACGCCGGAGTTCAAGCGGGTCCTGCCACTGTTGAAGTAGCTGTCCCTGGGAGCAAGACCAGGGGCTGGGAGGGAGATTCGACATGTTCCGACACACCACGCTTCTGCTTACCGCGTTGGGAACCATGGCTGGGGCCGCCCACGCAGCACCTACGGTAACCGCCTACGGCGACGACGGTATGGTCACCGTCAACGGGAAACGGACGTTCATCCTCGGGAGTTACCATATCGGCAGCAAGTACGCCACCGAACGGCCGCGCACCGAGGCGCTCGCCGAAATGGCCGAAGCCGGCTTCAACCTGGTGCATACAGGCGTGGACCAAGCCCAGCTCGACGAAGCGCAGGCGGCCGGCCTCATGGTATGGGTCACCGTCGGCACCCTCGATCTCGAGAAGCGCGACGAAAGCGCCGCAGCCTTGGTCGAAAAGGTGAATGGCGTGAAAGACCACCCGGCGTTGGCCATCCTCGAATCGGTCGACGAACCCGCCTGGGACTACGGCAAAGTGGGCCCGCGCATCCCGGCCGAACCCTTCGTCGAAGCCTATCCAATCATCAAGCAGGCCGACCCGAACCACCTCATGTACATGAACCATGCCCCCACCAACCTCGTCAAGACCATGCGCGCCTACAACGGCGGCACCGACATCGTGGCCATGGACATCTACCCCGTGAACCCGGGTGATCTGAAGCCCATGTACGCCCTCTTC
>JAAEQP010000775.1 GCA_024231375.1 bacterium
CCCCCCCCCACACACATAACAGTTCTGTAATGTCCCCACCCCCCTGACGTTCATGGTCGCGCGATAGACTCCACCCAGTGATGGCGCGGTCCGGCGAGGCCGGACCGGCGTCCAAGGAGGATACGGACATGACCGTGGAATGCTGCGTATGCGGACGAGTGCGAAAGTCGGGCCGGTGGACGTGGGCCAGGACCGATCTGGACGATGCCGTAAGCCATTCGTACTGTCCGGATTGCTATGCGAAGGCAATGGGATCGTTATTGGGGTACACGAATACGGAGGCGTTGAGCCGTCCGTGTGCCTCGCGAACGTGAGGAAGGAGACATCATGAAGCAACAGAGTAACGGCAGGTCAATCCGCTGGACGGTCGTCAGCGTTCTCTTGCTAGCCGTGTGTATGGGGTGCCCGGAGACGTTGACTGACAAGGCGCAATCCGCGGCTGCTTCGCACATCGTGGATACGGGCCAGACCATTTGCTATGGCGAGCGTGATCCCATCGCACCGCCCGCGACCGGCGAACGGTTCCACGGCCAGGACGCCCAGTATCTGGGCAATCCTATGGCGTATCGGGACAACGGCGACGGTACCGTGACCGATCTCAACACGGGATTGATGTGGCAGCAGACGCCGCCGAACGCCATGTTCTCGTGGCAAGACGCGGCGCCCTATGCGGATGCGCTGCGTCTGGCCGGGCACACCGACTGGCGCGTGCCGACCATCAAGGAACTGTACTCGCTGGCGGCCTTCTACGGCGACATCAATAGGCTGACGCCGTACATCAACACCGGCTACTTCGACTTCTACTACCCCGACACCTCGCAAGGACATCGAATCATCGACGCCCAGTACTGGTCGAGCAACGCGTACGTGGGTCCCACCATGTTCGGCGATGCCGCGGCCTTCGGGTTCAATTTCGCGGACGGCCGCATCAAGGCGTACCCCGCGAACACGAACGGCGGTCCGATGAAAGCCAATTTCGTGCGGTGCGTGCGTGGCGCCGAGGGGTATGGCGAGAACGCGTTCGTCGATAACAACGACGGCACCGTCTCCGACACGGCGACAGGGCTCATGTGGACAAAGAACGATTCCGCCGGCGTCATGACGTGGGAGCAGGCCTTGGCTTGGGCCGAATCGCTCGATTATGCGGGCCACTCGGATTGGCGGTTGCCGAACGCGAAGGAACTCCAGTCCATCGTGGACTACTCGCGCGCGCCGGATGCCTCGGACCCGGCCATGCGGACCGCGGCCATCGACCCGGTGTTCGGGTTGACGGAAACGGAATCGTGGTGTTGGACGAGCACCACCCATAACGACAACCTGGGCGGCATCTACATCTGCTTCGGACGCGCCCTGGCCTACGACGCGTATACCGGCATGTTCAGCATCGACGCCCACGGGGCGGGCGCTCAACGCAGCGACCCCAAGACGGGCGATCCGAACGACTACCCGCAGGGACTCGGACCCCAAGGCGATCAGATTCGCATCTACAACTACGCGCGATGCGTTCGCGGCGGGGCCGTGCCGGTCACGGCCGACGACCCGCCTGAAGACCCCGGTGACCCCAACGATCCTGGTGACCCGCCCGGTCCTCCCCCCGGCGGTCCGCCCACATTCGAGGAGCTGGACGTGGACGGGAATGGAACCTTGTCCCTGAGCGAGGCCCTGGCGATTCCGTTCATGGATGAGGCGTTATTCAACGAATTCGACACCGACGGCGATGGCGCGTTGTCCCGCGAGGAACTGCCGCCACCGCCGGACGACCCCAACGACCCCCAGGACCCACCCGGCCCGCCGCCTGGCGGTCCGCCCACATTCGAAGAGCTGGACGCGGACGGGAATGGAACCTTGTCCCTGAGCGAGGCACTGGCGATTCCGTTCATGGACGAAGCCCTGTTCAACGAATTCGACACCGACGGCGATGGCGCGTTGTCCCGCGAGGAACTGCCGCCACCGCCGGACGACCCCAACGACCCCCAGGACCCACCCGGTCCTCCCCCCGGCGGTCCGCCCACATTCGAAGAGCTGGACGTGGACGGGAATGGAACCTTGTCCCTGAGCGAGGCCCTGGCGATTCCGTTCATGGATGAGGCGTTATTCAACGAGTTGGACACCGACGGCGATGGCGCGTTGTCCCGCGAAGAGCTGCCGCCCCCTCCGGACGATCCAAATGACCCCAACGATCCAGGCGACCCGCCCGGTCCGCCGCCTGGGGGTCCGCCCACATTCGAGGACCTGGACGCGGACGGGAATGGAACCTTGTCCCTGAGCGAGGCACTGGCGATTCCGTTCATGGACGAAGTCCTGTTCAACGAATCGGACACCAACGGCGACGGCGCACTCTCGCGCGAAGAACTGCCGCCTCCGCCGGACGATCCGAATGACCCCGACGACCCAGGCGACCCACCCGGTCCCCCGCCCGGTGGTCCGCCCACATTCGAAGATCTGGACACGGACGGGAATGGTACCTTGTCGTTGAGCGAAGCGCTGGCGATTCCGTTCGTGGACGAAGCCCTGTTCAACGAACTGGACACCAACGGCGACGGCGCACTGTCTCGCGAAGAGTTGCCGCCTCCGCCGGACGGGCCGCCGGCACATCCTCCGCGGAGATAGGTGACCCCATGGCAGAGGGTGCCATCGGCCGCCTGAAATTCCAGGCAGCCGATGGCTCTTTCGTCTAGGATCCTTGCATGCCGCGGACCATAGCGCGATTCGCAGGTTTCCGGGAAAGCCATGTCCGTGCTAGAATCGTCTCGCGAGGTCGGGGGAAGGAAGCGCGGGCTATACGTTTGTCATCCGCACGAGTTCTGTGTTCTTGGGGCGCGTACGCTCGAAAAGTGAGGTGTTCGTGGAGTTCCAAGTAGTCGCAATTTCTGGTGAGAGAAGAGGCGGGTCCTGGGCTTTGGAGCCCCGCGGCCTGCTTATCGGACGGGGCGGCGCGGCCGACATCGACCTGAGGGACCGCACCGTATCACGCAAGCACTGTTTCATTTCCCCGGCCGGAGACGAGGTCCATATCGAAGGTGTTCGAAGCCAGAATCCCTTTCTGGTCAACGGTGTCCCCCCCACGGACCACGTGTTGTACGTCGGCGACGAGTTCTCCATCGGCCAGAACCGGTTCCTTATCGCCCGCGCCACGGTCAACGGGCGCCCCCGAACCTCCGCGGCGGATGTGCCGGCCACCGACTCCTGGCGCCAAGCCGAATACGTCTCCGTCCCGGACGACGTGACCCACGCCGGGCCTCGCAGCCGCCCCAACACCATCCCCGACCTGGTCATGGCCCATGACTTCGGGAGAGAACTCAGCGGCTGTTCGTCATTCGACGCGCTTCGGTCCCTTCTACAGACCCAGCTCAAGGGCCGGTTCCGCCCGTCGCTGTTCTGGGTCAAGCGGCTCTATGGGAGCGACGAAGAGCCCTTCCTCGAAACGGGCCTCGGCGGGCCCGACGACGCCCCACTCGAAGCCATCGAGACCGCGGTCGCCGAACAGAGGGGCCTCATGCAGGCTTCGCGCGGCCCCGTCGAATGGCGGCGGCGCC
This sequence comes from bacterium, assembly GCA_024231375.1. Next base: position 3,537 of record JAAEQP010000775.1, read on the forward strand.
GGGGCGTGGTCATGGTCGCGCCCGCATGCGTGGGAGGCACTCCGGTTGCCGTGTTGGCGCTGTTCAGGGAGTTGTCCGCCGGCATGTATACCACCGAAGACCTCCGCATGCTCGTGATCCTTGCACAGATCCTGGCTCCCATTCTTGTCGCCGTCGACCGTGTCCACAACGGCGCGCCCGAGCCTTCCGCGCCGACGGACCGCCAGGATGGCCCCTGGCCCATCATCGGGAAGAGCAAGGCCATACGCCACGTGCGCGGTGAGGCTGCGAAGGCTGCCCGGTCCAATCTCAACGTCCTCGTCACCGGCGAAACCGGCACGGGCAAGGAACTCGTGGCGCGTATGCTCCACGCGCGCTCGGACCGGAGCGAGGTCCCTCTGGTCACGGTGAACTGTGCCGCCATCCCGCGCGAACTGTTCCTCAGCGTACTGTTCGGTCACGAGAAAGGCGCCTTCACGGGCGCCCACGAAGCCTCCCCGGGCCTCGCGCGACACGCGGACGGCGGCATCCTGTTTCTCGACGAAATCGGCGACCTCAGCCCCGACAACCAGTCCGCCCTGCTCCGCGTCATCGAAACCGGCGTCTACCGCCGCGTGGGGTCCGGCGACGAGCAACACGTCGACATGCGCGTCGTGGCCGCCACCAACAGGCCCATCGTCGACGCGGTCGACCAGGGCGCGTTCCGCCAGGACCTGTACCATCGCATCAACGGGTTCGAGATCCACATCCCGCCCCTGCGTGAACGGCCCTCCGACATCGCCCCCCTCGCCGATCACTTCTTCCTGCAGAACAAGGTCCGCGCCGCCCGGCCGTTCACGGGAATCGCGCCCGACGCACTCGACTATCTGGCGTCCCGCTCGTGGCCCGGCAACGTGCGCGAGTTGCGCAACCGGATTCTGCGCGCCATCACCACTGCCCGGGGCGACACCATCCAGATCGACGACGTGTACCAGCCGCCCAACGGCGGCGGTCGCGCCGGACCCGCTGAACTACTGCTCACCTTGTCCGAGGTCGAGAAACGCCACATCCTGTCCGTGCTGCACCGGTGCGAAGGCAGCGTCAGGGAAGCGGCCGGGATTCTCGAGATCGGCCGCACCACCCTGTACAAGAGGATGGCCGAATACGGCATCGAACGCTAGAGCGCTCTAGTGGTGTGATGCATGCTGACGGATCATTATCGTCCGCAGACAGGCCCCCGGCAAGAAGACCGAGCAAAAAAAGGGACTGATGCAAGCGA
>JAAEQP010000776.1 GCA_024231375.1 bacterium
CAGTTTGAGGCACGCCCGTACTCAGGCCGTCTTGGTTCGTAGTGCGCCGTTTACGGCGTTCTTGGACCCCGGACCGGATGAAGATCGCCGTAAACGGCGCACTACGAACCAAGACGGTCGACACAGAGGTCGACCCTACCTTCGGAACTCCTCTCCTTGCCCATCGCTCGCCGGTACTTGCCAATCCCCGACGATGCCCAGCATAATCGGAGCGTTGTTCCGTGCACTTGTGTCCATCACCCGAGGATTGACCGTGAGATCGAATACCCCGACTGGATTGGCGCTCGTTCTTGCCCTAATCGGCATCGCCCTGTCGCACCCTGCGTACAGTGCGCCCGACCCCGCACGAGGCGCGCTGGGCCAAGCGCTGGACGTCTCAAAGGGCACCATGGTGGCTTCGGCGAATTCCGCCTTCCGCCAATTGCCGTTGACGGTGGAATGCCGCGTCAAGCTGCTGGGCAAGGACGGCTACAACATTCTCGTGGCCAACGAGTTCAAATCCTCGCCGACCCACTGGGAACTGTTCACCACGCCGGGCGACGGATTTCTTCACGCCTACGTGCCGGGCCGCACGCCCGACCACGTCCACACCAAGACATGCCTGACCGACGGCGCATGGCATTGGGTCGCCATGGTCATGGAAGCGGACCGCATCCGCCTGTTCGTGGACGGACAGGAGAAGACCAATCGGGCGGTAGCCATGTCCGACCGGAAACCCGTTGACGGCCCATTCGTCATCGGCGGCCTTGTCGAGGCCACGCTGGGGTGCCATGGCCTCGTCGACGAGGTCCGTGTGTCCAACTGCGTCCGCCCAGCTGATCAGGTCCCGACAGGTGAGTTGGATGTGGACGGCGCCACGGCCGGGTTGTGGAGGTTCGCGGCCGACGGCCGGTTCAAAGATGCCTCGCCCCACGGACGCGACGGCACAATCCAGCCGCGTCGTGTCGCGGCGGCGCCCGCGCCGGACGAGATTCCTGGCGGCATGTCGACGGACCTCCTGCCCTTGCCCGAGCCGGAAGACGTAGCGCCCTTACGTGCGGCCTTGGCGGACGTGGCGACCCGGCTCAACCTCGAATCCATCGAACCGACCAGCGTCCGGGACGCGGTCCTCCGTGAATGGAGCTACGACTTCGACTGGTTCGGCAAGACCGAGTATCCCGAGCACCGCGGCGGCGGCCCGAGTGCGGAGAAACGCGAACGCGAGGCCTACGATGTCCACGCGTTGGTGCGGGGCGCGGACGGTGGTCCCTTGGGCACGGTGCTGCGCCGTACCGGAGCCCTTCTCAAAAACGTGTCGCGATCCACCGATCTCGCCCCACTCGCGAAGGACCTCGGCGTACTGCAGGATGCTGCAAGGACCCTCACCCCCGACGCGGCGGATTACAAAGCCCACTACCTGGCCGCGTGCGCGTTGCGCCGCCGTGTCGCGTTGAGCAATCCGCTCTTGGACTTCGATTCATTCATCTGCGTCGCGCGCGGCACCTTTGAAGGGTCGGTACGGTCCAATCCCACGACGGCCGACGTGCAAGGCGGTCATTTCGTGACCCAGTATTTCGGGTTCAACGCGCTGCCGGGCGGCGGCCTGTACCGCGTGTCCAACTTCAAAGGCACGCCCGAAGTCACCAACATTCTTGAGAACTCCGTGGTGCAGAACGGCCGTCTGAAAGGCCGGAAACTCGACCACGGCGCATTCGCCACACCAGACCTATCCTTCGACGGCAAGGCCATCGTGTTCGCCTGGACCGAGAATGCGGAACACCAGTGGATCTATTCGAAGAAGAAGTGTTTCCACCTGTTCAAGGTCAGTGTAGACGGGTCCAATCTCGTCCAATTGACCGACGGCGACTACAACGACTTCGACGCGTGCTGGCTGCCCGACGGCCGCATCGCCTTCGTGTCGGAACGGCGCGGCGGATACATCCGCTGTTTCACCGCGTACTTGAAGGTGCGCAACTACACGCTCTTCTCCATGCGCGACGACGGCAGCGATATCCGGCCCATGAGCTACTTTGAAACCAGCGAGTGGAACCCCTCCGTCAACAACGAAGGTCAGGTCGTCTACACCCGTTGGGACTACGTGGATCGCGAGAATTGTCTGGGAACGCGGTTCTGGATCAGCAATCCCGACGGCACCAACCCGCGCGCACCCCACGGCAACTACCCGCACCCCTTCCACACGTTTGCCGACCATGAGCCCTGGGAGGTTCGCGACGGACGGGAGTGGGACAGCCGGTTCGGCGCGCCGCTGGTGGAGATGGGAATCCGTTCCGTGCCCAACTCGACGCTCTACATGTTCACGGCCGCGCCGCACCACGGGTCGGTCTACGGCTCCCTGTGCATGCTCGACCTGCGTCACGTGGACGACGGCCACATGTCGCAAGTAGAACGCGTCACGCCGTATGAACCGTTCCCCGAAACCGAAACGACCGGACGCCGCCACTACAAATACGGTACGCCTTGGCCTTTGAGCGAAGACGTCTACCTCTGCAACGTGTGGGAGAACGTGGCCGTCGTCGACCGGTACGGCAACAAGGAGCTGCTGTGTGACCTGCGGTCGTTGCCGTGCGCGCACGACGAACGGCTTCGGGTTATCGGCCCCATTCCGCTCAGACCGCGCCCGAGGCCGCCGGTTATTCCGCCGAACGTGCGCCAACCCGGCCAGGACGCGCCGAGAGCCACGGTGGCGCTGATGGACGTGTACAACGCGGACCTGCCGTTTCCCGACGACGTGAAGGCCAAGTGGTTGCGCGTCGTCCAGAACATCCCGAAAACGAACCACGCCATGGGCGAGCCTCTCATCGGGTACGAGCGCGAGAACACGCCGCGGATTCCGCTGGGTATCGTGCCCGTGGAAGACGATGGCAGCGTGCATTTCGAAGCGCCCGTGGCTAAAGAACTCATCTTTCAGGTGCTCGACGAGCATTTCATGGCCATTCAATCCATGCGGTCCGTGGCCTTTGTCCACCCGGGCGAGCAACTGTCTTGTTTCGGCTGTCACGAAAACACGCACAGCGCGCCGAAACGCAGCACGTCGCCCTTGGCCATGAACCGACCGCCCTCGAAGTTGCTGCCCGAATGCGGCCCCGTCGAACCGGTCAGCTACTACCGGCAAATCAAACCCATCTTCGAACGGACCTGCCTGCCGTGCCACACCAAGAAGGGCAGGGGTCCCCAGGACATGCGCTACGAGGCGCTCAAAGAGGACTATACCTTCTGGTTTTCGGGGGCCATGTTCACCCAGATGACCACCGACTACAGCGGCGTCCACGGTGGGTCGCGCACCATTCCAGGACGCTTCGGCGCGCGTGCTTCGAAGATTGGGCAGGCCCTGCTATCCAAATCCCACCGCAAGCACGTATCCGCCGAAGATCGCCATCAGGTTATCCAATGGATTGACTGCAACTCGCTTCGATTGGGGTCGTACACCAACGAACACGCCCAACTCCAGGGCGAACTGGTCTGGCCCCAAATGGACGTGGACCCGGATAACGTGGTGGGCCTCGACACAACCACGCCTGCCCTGGAGGGCAACTTCTGGCACGAGAACACCTACGGTCCCTTCCCCGTCCTCTTCTCCGAACACGCCAACGACCGGGTGGCCATCATGAATCGCGCGGGCGACATCGTCTGGGACTACGCCGTGCCCCATCCGCAGGATGTGTGGATGCTGGACAACGGCAACATTCTCACCACCTACTACCAGGGCGTACGTGAGGTGACGCGCGACAAGCAAGTGGTCTGGGAGTACCGCACCGAGAAGCCCAACGAGATCCCCAACTGCCAACCTTTGCCGGACGGCAACGTGATGATCGGCATCGTGGGCGAATGCCGCCTCGTCGAGGTCAACCGCAAAGGCGAAGTCGTCCATGAGGTCGCGCTCTCCACCACCGAGAAGACGCCCCACGCCCAGTTCCGCATGTGCCGGAAGACGCCCGAAGGCACGTACCTGGTTCCGTTCACTGCCGAGGGCGCGGTGCGCGAATACGACCGCGACGGCACGATCATCCGCGAATTCCCGCGCAAGCCCGCGCCCGTGGCCGCGCTACGGCTCGAGAGTGGCAACACCCTCATCAGCGCGGGCGGCACGGTTACCGAATACGCGCCCGACGACCGGTTGGTCTGGGAACTCTCGGAACGCGACATCCCCGACATCCACATCGGCACGCTCGCCGGCATCCAGCGTCTGCGCAACGGCAACACCATCGTCTGCAACTGGAATACGCGGGATACGGGCGACAAGACGGGGGCTCACGTGTTCGAGGTTGCCGAGGACAAGCGTGTGGTCTGGCAGGTGACGGGGACGCACGTGGGCCAGGTGGCGCAGTGTCAGTTGTTGTCCGACGATCTCGCTGGACCGCGCCAAGGCTGGACGGCGGCTGCCGGGCAAGGCCCGTTGCCCTTCGGTAGCACTCCCGAAGCCGCCCTCGCCTCCTCCAGATCGCTTCCGGCGAGGTAGGATCGACGGTCGCACGCATAGTGCCCGCCACAGCGAACGAGGGGCGCCGAAGACGGGATCGGAAGACCCGGGACTGTGGAGTTGTTCAAAAGGGTCACATGAGCACAAAGACAGAAGCGACAAACGGGGACTGCCAAGCTCTTGCGTCCCATTATTGCGCTTCCTAGGGCAACAATGGGTGGCTGTCCCCCGCTTATCGCGGCCTACGCACCGGAGACTGCCATTTCTTCAACAGCCCCACTGTGCCAAGCGAGCGAAGCGAGACGGGGCTGTCCCAGGCGTCCTCCGCGGCGTTGCCGCATGTCCAGGCTTCTCTCAACACCCCCATGCCCCGGCTTCTCCCGCACCCGACGGCTTTTCATGGTCGCCGCCCGTTCCTCCTTGCGCTCACCCCGCAACTGCCTTACCCTGTCGTAAGGCGCCCCCGCCTCAACGGGTAACATGAACGCCTCTAGAGAAATCATGAACAAATCCGCCGCTCATCCGTTATACCAACGAAGACCGTTCGCGAACGTTCCCGGGAATCCCGACTGAGGAGTAACGGAATGGCCCAAAAGGACAGGGACTGGATACGCGACGCCCTCGACCGGTACGAGAAACCGCTGGTGCGGTATGCCGCCCGTTTCACGGGCGACTGGGAATCCGCGCGCGACGTGGTCCAGGACACCTTCCTGAAGCTCTGCAACGTCGACCAGGGGCGGGTCCAACACCGTCTGGCCGCATGGCTGTATACGGTGTGCCGGAACCGCGCCATCGACGTCCGCAGAAAGGAGGGGCGGATGAGCCCGTTGGATATGAAGCAGGCGGAGGCCCAGAAGGCCCCGGGACCGCTCCCGAGCGTTTCGGCGGAACGCGCCGAAGCGCGGGACCAGGTGCTCGGGGTCGTGGACACGCTTCCCAAGGAACAGCAGGAAGCCTTCCGACTGAAATTTGAGGACGACCTGACCTACCGCGAGATCAGCCAGATTATGGGCGTCTCGCTCGGCAAGGTCAGCAATCTGGTCGCGGCCGCGCTCGATGTTGTCCGAGGCAAGTTGAGCGGCGTGCTGGAAGCGACCGGGGAGGTGCATTCATGAGCACCAAATTCGACAACGACATCCTGACCGCCTACGTCTTGGGCGAACCGTTGGGAGATAGAGAACGGAAGGCCATCGAGAAGGCGCTGGCTGAAGACGAGACGCTGAAGGCCCGCGTCGACGCCATCCGCGCCACCGCCGACTTCGCGCGCACCGCGTTGAGTAACCCGGAGGAAGCCCCTGCCCTTTCCGAGGAGCAGCGTGAGGCTGTGCTGGACGAGGCCGTGCATCACCGGCGCCGCCGGGTGCCTGCTTGGAGGCGGATGGCATTCGGCGCGGCGGCTGCAGCGGGGGTGATCTTCGTGTCGGTCACGTACGTTCTGCCGCTGCTTCAGAGGATATACATGGACGCGCTCCCTCAGAGCGGCGTGATCATAAGCCGCCAGGAGGCCCCCGTGTCGCAGAGCCGTACCGACGACGCGACGCACGAAGCCGCCGTGCTTGAACGGCCTGGCGAGGCGGCAGAACCCACCGCCAATTCTGAGGAGAGATTGCAGCCTGCGGCGGCGAAAGAGTCCACACCCTCCGCTGCTGAAGAGAAGGCGGAGGATCAGAGCAAGACCGAAAGTACTCCCGTCAAGCCCGATCCAGCAGTGCAACCAGTTGTCACCGCGTCCACCGCTGACGACCACTACCAGACCGGCGTCGCACTGTACAACCAGAGCAAGTTCACGGAAGCCCTGGACGAGTTCAACAAGACCCTTGCGCTGGATTCGACCATGGAGAACGCCAAACTCATGGTTCGGCGGTGCGAGGGGAAGATCCTGGCTGCGGCACCGAAGATCGAGCCGACTGATCTCGCCGGGATGACCGCCACCATCAAACAGAAGCGCGTAGACGAACTCAAGATCGAAGCGCGGACCTCGCTCGAACACAAGAAGCACAGCCACGCGGTTAGCGCCCTGGAACAGGTCCTGCTCATTCATCCCGATGACAAGGAAGCCCAACGGCTTCTCCAGGAGGCCACGGTCAGCGCCCACGACGAGCGCATTGTCGACGTGGAGAAGGTCCAACCGCAGGAAGCAACCACCGCTACGGACACAAGCAAACCGGCCCCGGACCCCTACGACCCCGCCGGCGCGCGTCAGTTCGCAGTCAGGCTGCCCGCCGACGAGGATCGCGTGCTTGCCAAAGCGAATACCCCGAAGGAGCCCAACCCCTTCGGGGATCTCGAGACCGACGTCGACCCCTTCGCCCTCTTCGACTACTCCTATGGCGGCGGGTCGGCTTCGAGCAAGAGGAAGGGTGGTGAAGTCGAGAAGCCGCCGCCACCGACGGTCGAGGAGAGGACACTGGCACGCGTCGAGAGAAGGGTGAAGATGGATCGACCCGATGACCTCTTCGCCGAGTTCGACTACTCCCCGGGTAGCGGCTCTGCTGTTGCCAAAGGCGACCATTCGGGGTCCACGCTTCGCGTGGGAGGGAAAGAGCAACGAGTGATCGCGAACAGCATCATCACCCAAGCCGATGCTCGGGGCGACGTCACGGTGGGGCAGAACCTTGAGTACAGGAGATTCGAGAGACTCAAGGCACTAGGCTACATCGGTGAAGACTCAAACACCGGTCAATGGCACTTCGAGACGCGAGTGAGGGCCACCCCCGGCAACGAATCCTACGAGACCATCGTGGAGAACCCCTTCAAACATGTGCAGGACGAGCCGCTCAGCACGTTCTCTATCGACGTGGATACGGCGTCGTATTCGAATGTGCGGCGGTTCTTGAATCAGGGGCAGTTGCCGCCGAAGAGCGCGGTGCGTATCGAGGAATTGGTCAACTACTTCGACTACGACTACACGCCGCCCGAGGACCGGGAGACGCCGTTCGCGGCGCATGTGGAAGTGGCGTCGTGTCCGTGGACGCCCGATCACCAGTTGGCGCGGGTCGCGTTGAAGGGCTGGGAAATGGCCAAGCACGAGCGTCCGGCCACGAACCTGGTGTTCCTCGTCGACGTGTCGGGGTCGATGCAACCCGAGAACAAGCTGCCCTTGCTGGTGCAGGGCATGAAGGCGTTGACGCGGCAGTTGGACGAACGGGACCGGGTGGCCATCGCGGTGTACGCGGGAAACTCGGGCTTGGTTCTGGAGTCGACGCCGGGCCATGAACGCCGGACCATCCTTAGCGCGTTGACACGGCTCCGGGCGGGCGGTTCGACCAACGGCGGCGAAGGCATCCAACTGGCCTACAACGTGGCGCGCGAGAACTTCATCAAGAAGGGCGTGAACCGCGTGATTCTGGCGACGGACGGCGATTTCAACGTGGGTATCACGGACCAGGGGTCGCTGACGGACCTGATTGAGCGCGAGGCGAAATCCGGCGTGTTTCTCACGGTGCTCGGCTTCGGCATGGGCAACCTGAAGGATTCGACGCTTGAGCAACTCGCTGACAAGGGCAACGGCAACTACGCGTACATCGACACGTTCAACGAAGCGCGCAAGGTGTTGGTGAAGGATCTCATGGGCACGCTGGTCACCATCGCCAAGGATGTGAAGATCCAGGTCGAGTTCAACCCGGCGAACGTGGCCGCCTACCGGCTCATCGGCTACGAGAACCGCATGCTGGCCAAGGAAGACTTCAACGACGACACCAAGGACGCCGGCGAAATCGGCGCGGGCCACACGGTCACCGCGTTGTACGAGCTCGTGCCCGTTGGTGTGGCGTTGCCCCGGCCCGGGGTGGATGCGCTTCGCTACGGCGACCAGACGCCCGAGCCTGAAGCCCAGGAGCCTCCAGCACACCGGTCCGACGAGTTGCTGCTACTGAAACTCCGGTACAAGCAGCCCGACGGCGACACGAGCAGCCTCATCGAAGCGCCGGTGAAGAAGAGCGAAGCGCGCGCGTTCGACGCGGCGTCCCAGGACTTCAAATTCGCCTCGGCTGTGGCATCCTTCGGCATGGTGCTCCGCGATTCCAAGCATCGCGGCTTGGCCAACTACCAATCCGTGCTCGACTGGGCCGAAGACGGCATCGGCAAAGACCCCCACGGGTACCGCACCGAGTTCTTCAACCTCGTCAAGAACGCCCGGTCGCTGGCGCAGTAACCCCACCCACCCGGCGGGGCTCCTTCAACGGGGCTCCGCCGGGATACCCATTCTCAATGGCGCCTGGCAACTCGCGGGCTTCGCGAGAGACTTGGCCCCTTTTCGGCAGTTCCTCTGGGGGGTTGTTGGATTAGTCCGCAAGTTGTCTACGAAACCCGCGAAAAGATCAGGGACAGACCCGTCTCGCTACGCTCGCTGGGGTCAGTCCCGGCGTTTTCGCTCCTGTTCTCGGCGTTCTCTGAGAGCGCTGCACACGAGGCGCCGGACTGCGGCCGAACGAAGTGTGACTGAGTGCGAGTATTTCAACAACCCTCTGCCCTCTCTTTGGCGTTCACCGGCGTGGTGACTCCGGTCAAACGCGATTACCCTGCCAAGACACTTTACTTCGCGGGACGGCCCATGCCAGGATGGGTTTGAGCAGGCCTGCTCACAAGGAGATACGCCATGAGTGTTGTTCATTGTGCCTTGTTGATGATGGCGGCCTCGCCGGGGGCGGCATCGCCGCCTGCGCCCGTGTTGCCGGTACCCACACCCCAACAACTTGCCTGGCAGAACATGGAATATGGGATGTTCTGCCATTTCGGGATCAACACGTTCTACGACCAGGAATGGGGCGACGGCACGGAGGACCCTGCACGGTTCAACCCGACGGAACTGGACGCGCTGCAATGGGCCACGGTGGCGAAGGAAACGGGGATGGGCTACCTGGTGTTCACCGCGAAGCACCATGACGGATTCTGCCTGTTCCCGAGCGCCTTGACCGACCACTCGCTGGAGGCGAGTCCGTGGCGCGATGGCAAGGGCGATGTGGTGAAGGAAGCCGCCGACGCATGCCGCGAAGCGGGCATCATGTTCGGGTTCTACCTGTCGCCGTGGGACCGGCATGAACCGAAGTACGCGGACAGCGCGGGCTACGACGAGTATTTCCGGGCGCAGTTGCGCGAACTGTTGACGAACTACGGCACCGTCGGCGAGGTGTGGTTCGACGGGGCGGGGTCCGAAGGCCACGTGTACGACTGGCAGAGTTACTACGACCTCATCTACGAGTTGCAGCCGGGCGCGCTTGTCGCTGTCTGCGGTCCTGACATCCGTTGGGTGGGCAATGAAAACGGACTGGCGCCTCGGACGTTGTGGAACGTGCAGGAACGGGATGGCAAGCCGGTCTGGTGGCCGTCGGAATGCGACGTGCCCATCCGGCGGGGGCACTGGTTCTTTGCCACGAACAGCGAAAACACGGTCCGCACGGTCGAACAGATCGTCAACATCTATTACATGTCCGTGGGACGGGGCGCGGGACTTCTGCTTAACGTCACGCCCGACCGGCGCGGGCTGTTGCCCGAGAAAGATGTCAGCGTGTTGCGCGAGGCGTGGCGCATCATCAGTGAGACCTTCAAGACAAACCTGGCCGAGGGAAAGCCGGCCACGGCCAGCGCCGTGCGCGGCGATGGCGACGCCTTCGCGGCCGGCAACGTCGTGGACGGCAGCCCGGACACGTACTGGGCCACGGACGACGACGTCACCACCGGCCATGTCGTGATCGATCTCGGCGCGCCTACGACTTTCAACCGGGCCATGGCGGCGGAATACCTGCAACTCGGACAGCGCGTGGAGGAGTATGCCATCGAAGTCCGGGACGGCTTGAAGTGGCGCGAGGTGGTGAAAGGCACCACCATCGGTCATAAACGCCTGGACAAGTTCGACGACGTGACGGCCCGGAAGGTGCGGTTGGTGATCAAGAAGGCCAAGGCCTGCCCCACCATCAGCGCCTTTGGCGTGTACCAGGCCGTGGAGTAAGGCTGTGTCTGCATCCACTCAGCTTGCACGATTCTGCCCATCGTCGAGTTCCGGCTCTGATCCCGCCCTTCACCCTCTCCCAACGGGAGAGGGCTGGGGTGAGGGGTCTTCCTTCCTCGAATCTCATCATCACCGTACGAGCAAGGGATTCCTGACGGCCTGCGCGGCTGCGCTATGCATAGTCCTTCTCCTCTGCACTCTCCCCGCCGGCGCCGAGCCGTGGACCCGACACACCATCGACGCGTCGTCGCAGGGCGCGGACGGGGTGCGGTTGGCGGACGTGAACGGCGACGGCCTTCCCGACATCGTGACCCCGTGGGAAGAGGGCGGCGTGATTCGGGTGTGCGTGAATCCCGGCGCGGCGGCGGCGCACGAGACTTGGCCCAGCGTCACGGTGGGCCGGGTGCCTACGCCCGAGGACGCCGTCCTGGTCGACCTCGACGGCGACGGCGCCATGGACGTGGTCAGTTCGTGCGAAGGCACGAATCGGGCCGTGTATGTGCATTGGGCGCCGCGAGACGCGGAGTCGTACATGGACGCATCCGCATGGACGACCGAGGTGTTGCCTGCGTCGCAGGGCGTCGCCATGTGGATGATGTGCGTGCCGATTCAACTCGACGGCGAGCACGGCGTGGACCTCGTGTGCGCGGCGAAAGGCAAGGGCGCGCTGGTGGGGTGGTTCCAGTGCCCGGAAAATCCGCGCGATCTCGATGCGTGGACGTGGCATCGTATGTGTGACGCGGGTTGGGTGATGTCGGTGGAAGTCGAGGATATGGATCGCGACGGCGACCCTGATTTCGTGTTCTCCGACCGCAAGGGGCCGAGTCGTGGGTGTCGCTGGATCGAGAACCCAGGCGTCGGCCCCGCCCAGACGCAGCCGTGGACGGCCCACGCGATAGGCACCACAGACCGCGAAGTCATGTTCCTGGCCATGGCCGACCTCACCAGCGACAGCCTCCGCGACATCGTGGTGAATGTGAAGGACGATGATTTCGCGGTGATCGTGCGTTACGTGGGAGATTGGTGGACGCGCGAGATTGCGCATCAGGAGAATGCGGGGTCCGGTAAAGGCGTCGCCGTCGCCGATCTCGACCTGGACGGTCGAGTCGACCTCGCGATGACGTGCGAACACGCCGAGGGCAAGCGGGGCGTGTTCTGGCTAGCAGACGTGGCGGGGGCGGCCGACCCGCCGGTGTACCATGACGTGGGGGGACTCGAGGGCGTGAAGTTCGACCTTGTCTGCCCCGTGGATCTTGACGACGACGGCGATCTCGACCTCATCACGTGCGAAGAGCGGGACAACCTGGGCGTGGTGTGGTATGAGAATCCGGTTGTTTCGGGGCGCTGAAGTGTCTGTCGAACCCTTCCGGGTTCAGCATGCGTGAGCGCCGTATCCCTGGGTAGGCGCGCGCCCGTGGACGGTCGCCTGCGCC
>JAAEQP010000777.1 GCA_024231375.1 bacterium
CCTCTACGCCAACGAACTGGGCCACCATTTCAATCCGAAGAACTCATTTGTGCCGCCAGGACCCGACCGGCTCGGGTTCGACGGCTACTGGGCGGCCTACAACTTCCACCATCTCTATTACAACACCTACTACCACACCGACTCGCCCGAGAAGATCTCCTATGGCGAGGATGCGTACGAACCCGACGCCCAGACGGACATGGCGATTCAGTACGTGCGCGAAGCCGCGAACCAGCCCGATCCTTTCGCCCTGTTCGTGTCGTGGGGCACTCCGCATGACCCGTGGACGGATGAGAACGTGCCCGAGGAGTACCGGCGGCTGTTCGACGGCGTGGACTTCCCGAATCCCGCGAACTACCTGCCCGAAAACGACCCCTACGCGGACCGTTGGGGCAGTCTCAAACCAGAGGCGCGAAAGGACTTGCCCGAGTGGCGGGGCAACTACTACGCCATGACCGCGAACCTCGACTGGAACTTCGGCCGACTCATGGACGCCCTGGAAGCCGCCGACATCGCCGACAACACGCTGGTCGTGTTTACGTCTGACCATGGCGAGATGTTTGGCGCCCACGGTCGCCGCGCCAAGAACATCTTCTACGAGGAAGCGTGCCGAATCCCGTTCCTCATGCGGATGCCCGGCCGGATTCCCGCCGGGAACGCGGCCGACGCCTGCCTGGGGACGGTCGACATCATGCCTACCACGTTGGGATTGTTGGGGTTATCCGTGCCAAAGGACGTGGAAGGTATGGACTTGAGCCGCTGTGCCCGTGGCGAAGGCGGTCCCGAGCCCGACGCGGCCCTGCTGCAGAACACGGGCGCCTGCGCGGCGTGGACCGATGGCCACGAATGGCGCGCTTTGCGCGACAAGCGCTACACC
>JAAEQP010000778.1 GCA_024231375.1 bacterium
AACCTGGGGACAGCCACCCATTGTTGCCCTGAGAAGGGCAATAATGGGACGCAAGAGCTTGGCAGTCCCCGTTTGTCGCTTCTGTTCTCTAGGAGGTCAGCGCACAAGCGCAAGCCGCGGAGAATGCCGGGGACAGTCCCGTCTCGCTACGCTCGCTTGGTACAGTCCCGCATTCTCCGCTACACCCATTCTTCGGTGGGTGCGCCGGATTGCACAGGCCCTTTGGGCCAGCCGCGGACCACTTGCAACACTTCGCGAATCCGTGCGCACATGCATTCGGCGGGACAGGGGCGCAGTTCGTCCTCGGACTTGCAGTATCCGGGACATGCCTCGGTGCCTGTGAGCGGTTCGTCGAAGGTCTTGCCACCGTAGAGGTGACGGAAATCGCTGACGGGCACGGCAAGGGTTGTGCCGCAGGTATGGGCGAACTGGAAGAGCCCGCCCGACAAATCTTCGAACCGTACTTGATATCCCGCTAGCGCAACCGCGGGGTCCTTGAGGAATCGCTCTTGCGACAGCCAGGCAACCCCGCATCCCGGACAGGTTTTGAAGGCGAGTTCAACGGACGCGGCCTCAGTGGTCTCGATTCTTTGGGTGTTTCTGGTCTGGACCTGGACTTCGTCGACAGGCGCGTCGGGAACCAGCACGGTGAACACGGACCCGGCGCCCAATTGGCTGGACACATGGATCCGACCGCCATGCTGCTCTACGACCCGGTAACAGATGGCCAGTCCCAGTCCAGTGCCGCCGCTGCCTTTCGTGGAGAAAAACGGTTCACGCAGCCGCCGGATATTCTCCGGGGCGATCCCGGAACCGGAATCGGTCACTTGAATGGTGTGGGTATCTCCCTGGCGGCCGACGGAGACGGTCACGGCGCCTCCCCCATCCTGGCACGCGTCGATGGCGTTTCCAACCAGATTTTCTATCACTCGCTGCATCTGGTCGGGATCGATGCTGACCGGCTCGTGGCCGCCACCAAGGAAACGCAGTTCCACACGCTGCCTCGCGGCCTGAGGGGCCATCGTGTCAACGAGTTCGCGCACCAGGTCATGGAGAACCACCAAGGTGCGTCTGACGTCGGCATTCCGAACGAATGCGAGGAGGTCCGCCATGTAGGACTCCATCCGCTCGGCCGATTTCCGAACAATGCCACATGCTTTGGTCAGCCTGTCGGGATCCATCTTCGCAAGCGCTCGCTCGAGCAAGTCGGTACCGGCCGTCAACCCTGTCAGAACGCTTCGGACATCGTGACTGATGCCGGCGACGGCTTCTCCGAGCGCGGCCAACCGCTGCTGCTGGGCAATCCGTTCGTCGAAGCGGCGGTTCTCAACGGCAAGGCCGACCACGTGCCCCATGGCTGTGAAGAAACTGAGATCTTGCTCGGAAAAGCGCGTGCCTTCTTCGCTGGTGTCTACGTAGAACACACCGACGGTTTCTTCGGAGCCGAACAAGGGTACACACATGGCGGCCCCAATCCGCTGGCGGAGCACCGTTTGCGACGTAGAGAAGCGGGGGTCCATGAGCGCGTTGTCGGTGAGTAGAGCGGTGTCGGTCCGGAGCACATATTCCATGAGCGTACGGCTGACGGGCACCTCCTCCGCATCGTCGTTGGGGCATACGCTGGCAGCGACTTCCGGGGAATTTCGGTCCGGCCGATGAAGCACAACAGCGCCCCGACGCGCCGGAAAGGACTCCATCACCAGTGAGACCACTTCCTGGAGAAAGGGTTCCAACCCCATCCGCTCCCCGAGAAGGAGCGTTGCCTTGTGGAGTACGCCCGCGTGGGGCGGCCCACCTCGCTTCAACAACTCGGCGTGCCGTTGGCGGGCCGTCTCGGCGCTCATGCAGAGCGTCCGCCCTTCGGGCGACCCGTCGACGGGCTGGTCGTCCAACACCCGCAACACGAGGGTATAGTCGCCAACGGACAGGAAGTCCCCTTCGGAAACGACGGAGCGTTTCACCTGTTCGCCGTTCAGGAAGACCCCGTTCGTCGAGGCCAAGTCTTCGATGGTCACGCGGCCTTCAGCCACGCACAAGGCGGCATGCCTTCGCGAGATGGTGGTGTGGGGAAGCACGAAGTCGACATCCGAGGTGCGCCCGATGATGCAGGATCCGCCGTTCAGTTCCTGATGCCGATCCGGCTCCCCTTCTCTAAACGCCACAACCACGAACCGTTGCATGGACCTACTCCCCGGACAGGGCGATCGCCGTGTCGGATACTAACCCCGTTGACACGTCCACAGGTCCTCTCGTTCCCCTCGCGCGCGCACCACCCCGAGCAGGCGCTGCACATTTATTAGTATAGCAGACGGATCTAGATACGAATACCCCTAGGCGAGCGAAGGAGGAACAAACTGGCGGCCACCCGGTCGCGCAAGCGTGTCGCCGAGTGACCGCCAATCGGTTAGACGCTAGATCGGTCCGTCGACGGGGCGGGCGTCGAATACGTGCATGATGGCGGCCATGACACGGTCGACGGGCGCGGGGCCAGGATAGCGGACATACTCAACATGCCCATCCATGTACAGAACGTTTGCTCCTCCGGGCACGTGGTTGAACCGGAGTACGTCCGTCGATGCGTTGTCCCACATAACGAAAATGTCGCTCTGGGACACGGCGCTGGCCGCGGGGTTGTCGATGTCGCTGATGAGGAAACGTTCGATCCCTTCGCGGAGGCGGTACACGGTCTCACCACCGCCGTTGCCGACGCCGGGCGATACGGCTCGGTCCTTGCTGGCTGCTTCGATGAATCCGCCGCGATCCATTGCCATGCCGAAGGGCATCGCGGTCCTCATGAGGTCGCGGGTGGCCTCAAGGAGTTGAGCGGGCCCGGTCTCGAAGGACTCGGGGATCTCATTCAGTCCGATGACGCTGATGACGGCGCGCAAGGGGTCCAGGTCATGCTGGGGGTCGTCGTCGTTGCACAGGTCGAGTACCCAGGATGTGTAGAGGTAGCTGGCATCGATGGCCTCCACCCCTTCATGCCGGTTTCCGGCGACCTTGTTCGCAAGGGTGAGGGTGCCGTCCTCGGTAACATGCTCATCCAGGCTGTCTTCCACGTCCGATGGGCAGAAGAACAGTGCGGCATCGGTCAAGTATTCGGGATACACGCTGTCGAAGAGCGGGCCCCATGCAAAGCAGCCGCGGTCGTTGCATTCGAGTTCGAACTCGAGAGGCGGGAAGTAGCCGTCGTTCTCGCCGGAGTACATCTTGTAGATGACGCCCCACTGCTTGAGATTGCTCTGGCAACTGGCGCGTCTGGCGGCCTCCCGCGCCCTGGACAGGGCCGGGAGAAGCATTGCCGCAAGGATGCCAATAATACCGATGACGACGAGTAGTTCAATGAGAGTGAATCCGTGTTTGCGCATATCGTTCTCCATCAGGGTGTTAGCGGGGCTGTTGAAGGAGTCTCGCCTCGCTACGTGCAGTCCGCGAAAAGACCTGGGACAGTCCCGTCTGCGTCCGCCTGCGGCGGACTCCGCTTGGTACAGTCCCGGATTTTCGCTCCTCCTTACGCGCGCATATGGCTTTTTCAACAGATCCTCAGCCTCTCTTTGCGCCTATTGAGGGCCGCGATCCGGGAATCCACCGCGGCCACCAGGGCCGCCGGGACCTCCAGGGCCTCCAGGACCGAACCTCATACCGCCTTCCGCCTGAAGTTCCTGGAACCGCTGCTGCTGTTCAGGAGTGAGGACCTCGGCGATTCTCGTTCGCACTTCTTCCATTTGCTCCCGCATTCGGTTCATCATTTCGCGTGGACCGCCGTCTCCGCCGGGTCCTCGGCGCCCGCCCTGACCTCTCGGTCCACCCATTCCCGGCATGGGCGGGGTAGGCATGTTCTCGCGGATGTCGTCGAATATCCCTTGGATGGCGGCAACTTGATCGTCGGTCAGGTCCAGTTCGGTACGAAGACGCTCCAGTTGCTGTCCCATCCGTTTTTCGAACATGCCCTCGAAGCGCCCGCGCATTTCATCGCGCTTCCCTTGCTCCAACTGCTCGTATTTCGACGCCTGTTCAGGTGTCAGTATGGCCAGCATTTCCTGGTTCATGGCTTCGCGTTTCTCCATGAATCGACGCATGCCTTCGCGGGGATCCTGGCCTTCCTGAGGCATGGGAGGCGGTCCGTCACCGTAGTGGTAGTAGATTCCGGCGAGTTGCTGGGTCTGGTCTTCCGACAGGCCGAGTTTCTCCTCCATTTCAACGGCCCGGCGCATAGCCAGGATTTCGTCCTGCCGCTCGGGGTTGGCCGCCAGGCTGGAGGGTCCGCTTTCCTGCGTGGGGGCCACGATCGCCGCAAGGATCTTCACGGCAACCACGATACAGGCAACGACGCCGACTCCGGCGAGCGCCCACTGCGTTTTCGTGGTCTTGTTACGTTCTTGCCGATTCTGAGTTTGCATATGTCCGTTTCCTCTGTTCCAAGCAGGGAGATCCCGCCCTGCCAGTCCTTGTGGCCTTCTATGGACTCAGTGGACCAAGTGTGCGGTGCGGTTACATGCGTCGGGCGGTGACGTGATATCGCGTCACCGGGGAATATGAGATTGCTGTAACGATGTGGGGATTCCGTGCCACTCACTCTATGGGAGGCCCTGGGTCAGGGCCGTCGTCGAGGCATTCCCGATGGGAAGCAACCGAAGGAGGGACGCCTATGGAGTAGCGCTATCACGATCCAGTAGGGACAAAGATTGAACATCAGGGCCACAACTGCCTTACGGGCGCCAAGGAGTGGTGGCTCCAAGGCAGTGGCGAAAACGGCCACTCAAGGAGGAGACCCAGATGAATGTGGGTTCAATCTCGTGTATGAGTGCATCCGCCTACCCGTCCGCATCGATGGGCGGAATGCGCGGGATGGATTCTTCGGACTTCGCCTCCAGAATCATGGAGAAGAGGGACGAGGATGGTGACGGTGCGTTGAGCATCCAGGAGACGCGTTTCGGCGAGGAGATCTTCAACACGATCGACTCGGATGGGGACGGTCTTCTGACAACAGAGGAGATCGCCGCGGGCCACGAGGAACGCATGTCTGGCATGAAGCCACCGATGATGGGAGGCATGCAGGACATGAGGCCGCCCATGATGGGGGGCATGAAGGGCATGGATTCCTCGGACGTGGCCGCGAGCATCCTTGGAATGGAGGACTCGGACGGAGACGGTGTTCTCAGCGTCGACGAGTCCAGTCTCTCTGAGGATCTGTTCGCGGAAGTCGATACGGACGGCGATGGGCTGCTAACGGCTGAGGAGATCGCTTCGAGCCACGAGCAGCGCATGGAACGCATGCAAGAACGCATGGCGTCGTCGATGCCTTCGGGCATGGCGTCGACTGACCAGGACCTGTTCCAGAGCCTGATGCAGGCCCTGAACGAGTCGCAGGGTCAGTCGGCTTATGAGCAGGGCAACGCCCTGCTGTCGGTGCTCCAGAACGCCTACTCGGCGGATTCGCTCTTCAGCGTATCCGCGTAACCATCGGCCCAGCCCGGGGGCGGGGTTTGCGCGGTGCGTGGGCCCCGCCCCTGGTTCGTTTGCGGGACGGCGGACGTGGGTTGAGGAAAGTCTCGGTCGTCCCTGTCGGGACTTGTCATTCTGCGGGAGGGGATCCCCGCATTGAAATGCGGGGCTAAGATCGCGAAGTCCCTTCCGGGACTTGGGGCAAGAGCAGTGTACCCCTGACGAACCTCCAGGTCTTGGGGCAAGAGCAGCGTACCCCTGACGAACCTCCAGGACTTGGGGCAAGAGCAGTGTACCCCTGACGAACCTCCAGGTCTTGGGGCGAGAGCGGTGATGGCGCTCACCGGGTGTGGAGGCCGGTCTTCGTGCGGCGCGTGCTTCTTGGACAAGCGCCTCCGTCGAGGTATCTTTCCGTGGGCCATGCACAAATCCGGTGGTCCCGCGCGTGGTATGGTAGAAGGACGGGCAATACGGGGGTGAAGTCGCCGGGATGCATGAGACTTTTGTCGAACGGATACGATGCTGTTATGCAGCAAACCGCCAGGATCTGTATACGTACGCTCTGGCGTTGACGCGTAGCCAGGAGGCGGCTGAGGACGCGATCCATACGGCGTTTGCCAATGTGCTGCAACGTCGGCGGTGCAAAGGCCATTTGCGCCCGTACCTGTTCCGATGCGTGCGGAATGCGGCTATCGACGAACACCGGGTCCGCGACCGCCACGACCGTCTGAGCCATTTCCTTGTACCACCGGATGCGGGAGAGGCGTGCGTTGATGACGGGCGGGCGGAGGAGTTGCGGACGGCGTTGGAGGCTCTCGGCGACCCTGAACGGGAGTGCATCGTGCTGAAGACATTCAGCGGGCTTACGTTTCGCGAGATTGGCCGGGTGATGAAGGCGTCGCCGAACACGACGGCGTCGTGGTACCGGCGGGGATTGGCGAAACTGAAGGCACTGCTTACGGAGGATACGGAATGAGCGACCTGGAAAAGGAGCTGCGCGAGTTGAAGCGTCGGGAGCCGTCGGCGTCGCTTGATGCGCGGATGGACCGCTTGTTCGACGATGCCGGGTCGCGGGGTCCACGGTTCTGGGCGCGTCCAGTGGCGTTGTGGCAGTGCGCGGTGGCGTGTGCTGTGTGTGCCGTTGTGGCGGCGTTGGCGATGGGTCGTGTGCCTGCATCGGTGGAGCAACCAGCGGCTGTGGAGCGCACCGTGTATATCGTTGAGACGGACCGGGCCACGATCACGCGGCTAGTGGATGCGGCGAGCCGGTCGGGGTTGGGGGTGCCGGGGATGGACAGAAGCACGGTTGTGGTTGAGTACGGCGGCGAGAACGGAAACGGTTCTATCTGATGGAAGGAGGATCTGTGAAGTACTTCATGCTAGCTCTATCTACGCTTCTCGTGGCGTGTGTACTTGGCGCGTACGCGGAGGAATCCGACGGCCCGGTGTACCGTATCGAGACGCGGCTGTACGAGGTTGACCAACAGGCAATGGGCAGCAGGGACCTTGGCGCGGGTCTGGCGGAGGAATGGGTTGCGGCAGGTGATCCTCCGCATTACGCCACTCCGCTCAACAATCCCTACGTAGCAGTGAAGGCGGGCGAGGAGGCTTGCGTTCGTCTGAGGTCCGGCAAGGTGCAGTACTTCGAGCGTCGCCCCGACTATCTGTACGAGTTGAAGTTCGACGGGGCGTTCATCGGCTATGACCTATGGCTGCGTGTGACACCATCCGGCGAGAGCGAGGAGCACGTCCACGTGCGTGTCCGGCTAGAACTGAGCGAAGTAACGAGCCGGGAGCCGATCAAGGGCGTTGCGCTTGATGTCGGCCGGCCAGTGATTGCCAGGAGAGAGCATTCGGCGGAGTTGGTGGTGGAACCCGGCAAGTGGTACCAGACGGTCCATCCGTCGGCCGGCATCTCGACGCTTCTTCTCGCGATGAAGGTGTACCCCTTCGACTTCCAAGGACACAAGAGCCAGCCGCCCCTTCCGCAGTATTCGGTGGAGACCAAAGTGCTTCGCTTCAGGCCAGACGCCTTTCCCGCAGCCCAGCATCCCACGGCGGCGCTGTTGTACGATCTCGCCAATCCTGAGACGGGCCATACGATGCGGGTGGTGAAGAAGGATACGGTGCCGGACTTGTTATCGTGGATGGATGAGGTCGCGCGCAGGACGGAATCGCCTGGACTCGTCTCCGCGCCGAGGCTGACGACACTGCTCCTGTCCGAAGCTGAAGCAGTGGCGGCACAGGCGAACGAAGAGGCTGCCCGTGCGGCAGTGCGTGCGGCCGGCGAGACGGTGACCACAGCCCGAGCGGGGACGGAGGAGGCCAGGCACGTTTCCAACAGTTTCATGGCGGAGCCGGATATCGCGTGGGTGATGGATCAGCCCGGTGGGAAGCCGGCTGTCATCGCGGTTCTCATCACACAGGGCGATCCACCCGAGCATCGCGGGATCACCCTCGGGTTCTGTCCAGAACGACTTGAGGACGGGGGGGTGAGCTTGGCGATGGGGTGGCATGTGCATCCGCCGAAACCGGCGAAGCGTGGGGGCATTCTGGGGTTGTTTCAGAGTGAACCGGAGGACTTCTCGCCGTTTCGGGGGCATTTGAAGCAGGAACTTGGGAATGATGAGGCGTTGTTGGTTGGGGGGCGGATTCCGGAGACGCGGGATGTCTTCATTCTGATTGTTGAGGGGGACAGGATTGAGTGGACAGGGACCCATTTCGAGGAAGTGGGCGCGGCACCGCCGCGTCAGGAGAACGTGAGTGAGATAGTGATTGAGAAGTGATGGAGAGTGGACCTAGTGGGCACGGTGGGCGGCAAGGCCTGGGGAGATGACCGGCGGGGGCGCCGGTCCCACAATGGTCATCAGACTAGCCGCGCGGGCTCTGGGGCGAGAGATCCTTCGCCTGCGCTCAGGATGACGTAATGGGTGGATGTCCGATCGAAAGCGGGGACAGCGGGGCTGTTGAAGAAGTCTTGGCCCTGGCGGGTAGTCCGCGA
>JAAEQP010000779.1 GCA_024231375.1 bacterium
GCGATCACGACAAGCAGCTCGATCAGCGTGAAACCCTTCTTGCTCATGACTCTCTCCTAGATGATTGTAAAAGGCAGACAACCGTACCTGCCATTGCTGGCCGTTCGACTCGGCGTTCCGCTCAAGAGCGGCATGCCCCCTGGAAACGGCGAAGACCCTCTGGTCGCTGGACCCGACGCCACCTCCTTTCCCTGATGCGGGGCAGGGCTCCATGATCGGCCGCCCAAGCCCCTGTTCACGACACCAACCCCGATGCTTCCGCCTCTATAGTACGACCAAAGGTCATTCTTTGCAAGGGCACTCTTGCGCGGGTTGGAGAGCATGTCCAGGAAGGGGATCGCGTCATCAGCACTGGGGCGTATGGATGAAGGGACACCGCCAAGAGGTATCTCCGCGCAACTAGATGTGTACTACAGCCCTTACTGAGTGGGAGAACGAAACGACGGGACGTGCGAGCAACCTGACCTATAGTCGCGTCTTCCGGACGCATCCGGTCAACCGCCGTGGGCGCGACCGGGCATGCGTGCAATACGGTTTGGAGGACGAAATGCCGACACCGGGCGTGACGGACTGCGGGGACCGCGGCGTCAGCCGCGTTAGATTCGGCGGCACTCTCGGGGGAAGACCTCTTCGCGG
Organism: bacterium; assembly: GCA_024231375.1. The sequence continues at coordinate 637 of JAAEQP010000779.1, forward strand.
ACACGGGCGAGGGTGGCGGCGTAGTCCCATTCGGTCGACAAGGGGCGCCAGCCGTAGCCGTCGCCGAGGACGGTGCCCGTGTGCATGATGGATCCGAAGGCGTCGTCGATGCCCATCTCCTGGGGCGGCATCCAACTGCTTGAGGCGGCCTTGCCCGCCTCGCCCAGAAGCCAGAAATGGAAGACGAGTTCCTCGGGCGGGACGTTGTCCCGGAGGGTGAGGTCGCCCTGGACAACGGCATCCCGAAGGATGCCGTGCATTACGTTGAGGTTGTGATGGGCGCCATCCCGGAGACGTCTCAGAGCCTCCTCGGATGCCTTCTGCGTGATGGCTTCGCCGTTCACCACCTGAAAGATGCGGGCGTCGTCGGGATAGAGCCGGGCGAAGATGGCGGTGGCTTCACCGACGGCCACCATCCGCTCGCGGGGTCGACCTTTGAACAGCGCGGCCCGGTCAACGAGATCGCGCTGTTTCTCGTAACTCCGGGCCGCAAGAGCGATGATCAACTCTTCCTTGCAGCTGAAGTGGTGGTATACGGTCCCTTTGGAATAGGACGTCGCCTCGGCGACCCGGGCCATGGTCAGACCGTGGTATCCCCCTTTGAGCAAGAGCTTGCGTCCTGCGTCGAGCAGCAGGGCTTCACGGGCATCTCTTTCGCGGCGCTTTCGAACTGTTGTTTCCATTGGCCCCATTCTACGACCATACGTCAGAGAGTGTCAATTGTTCACGGTTCGGCTTCGTCCCCCCCGGTGTTGGAGACGAATGGCAGTTTGGGTTGTGTTCGACCATTGCCCGGACGTAGCGCATGAGAGTTCCGGCGTGGCACGAAGTTCCGGTCCGTGATGCTCAGGGTCAGAGAAGCGTTTCGCCCTTGAGGGCAATCGCCGGGGGAATGAGATCCCTCGGCTGCGATCGGGATGACATGGAAGGCGTACGGACGAACGGGCGACAACCGCCCCGTTCTGGTTTCGGCGACGGGCCTCGCCTAGCTCTGTGGTCGCGGGACGAATCTTGTCAAGAAATAATGCTTGCATTCCGGATTCGGTATGATACACTACATGTGGGATAAGTAACGCAACCAACCAAGGGAGGGATGCAAGATGCTGTGGCTTTTGCTTCTCATTCTGTACTACGTGCTTGACGGCGGTACGCTGCTGTAACCACGAGTAACAGATCCGAAATTCGATTGGGACTGTGTTGACCTGAGGGTCGGTGCGGTCCCAATCGTTTTCTGTGGAAACCCGGAGCACAATTCGTCCAAATGGGTGATGTGTTCTGTGGTACACTGGGGCTGTCAGTGGGAAACGTGGTTCAACATGGGAGGAACGCGCTATGCTGTGGGTGTTGTGGTTCTACTTCATTTCCTGGCTGTTCGGCGCGGAGCCGATGAAGTCGCTCTAGTCCCCGTGGACCGATCAATCTTGGGCGCGGCCGCGCCGCGGTGAATCCGCTTGTGGTCGCGCCACACTTGTTCTTGGCCGACGGGCCGGACGCGGGATGGACGCTGATGATCACGGTTCGATGCGACGGATGCGGCAAGGAACTTGAGAGGGGCGCGCTCCGCTACAAGGTGAAGATGGATGTGCGCGCGGCCTACGATGAACTGGTGGTCGGGTTGGCCGAATTGGTGCGCGACCATCGCGCCGAGATGCTGCGTCTGATCGATCAGTTGAAGGACAAGGACCCCGCCGAGATCGAGGAGACCATCTACAAGGCCTTCGAGTTCGACCTGTGTCCGGCGTGCCAACGGGCTTTCATCAAGGGGCCGCTTCGATTCCACCCGGAGCAGGGCACTCCCGAAGGCGACGTGGACATCGACGCGTTCCTGCGATCGCTCCGTCCCTCAAACGGTGGCGAGCCGGAAGGCGGCACAGCGTAGTTCCTCTCTCCCCC
>JAAEQP010000780.1 GCA_024231375.1 bacterium
CGAACCCCTGACCTCTGCATTGCGAACGCAGCGCTCTCCCATCTGAGCTACAGCCCCATCAACACAACAAAGCAGCCGCCAGAGCGGCTGCCCCGTATCAAGTAAGATCTTATCAGACCGGTTCGGGGCAAGTCAACTGGAAACGCGGGGATAAGGGTTCTCGTAGGGGTCTCAGGACCCGCTGGTGAGCCAGTCTTTCATGGTGGGCCAGAGGCGTTTGTAGGTCTGGTAGCGCGGGTCGTAGCGGTCGTGCGACGCGGCGTTGGGTTCGAAGGTCTTGTCGAGCCGGACCATGGCCTTGGTGCCTTCGGTGACGGATTTGAACACGTCGGTGGCGGCGCCTGCCAGGATAGCCGCGCCTAGCGTACCGGCTTCCGTGACGCGGGGCCGGGTAATGGGCCGGTCGAGGATGTCGGCGGTGGCTTGAAGCCACACATCGGATTTGCTGCCGCCGCCCACGGCACGGTACTCGTCAATCCGTATCCCGGCCGGCGCCAGGCTGTCCACGCATTCGCGCAGGTAGAACACGGCCCCTTCGAGGATGCCCTTCAACACGTCGCCGCGCGTGGTCTCCAGCTTCAGCCCGGTGATCACGCCGCTTGAATCGGTGATGAAGTCCGGCGGACCCGTCGCCGCGAAGTGGGGGAGGACCATCACGCTGCTGGGCCCTTCGGGCGTTTCGGCGATGAGCTTCGCGTAGATGTCGTCGCCCTGTTCCTGCGCGTGTCGATGTTCCTCGGCGGCGAAGGTGTCGCGGTACCATTTCAGCATGCTGCCGCCATGGTTGTAGATGAAGCTCACGAAGGCGCCCGGGGCGGCATGGTGTTCCGTGTTCAGGCCGCACGGCATCATGGCTGCCGCATCCTTGCGCGCACCGTACACGGGCATGATGCAGATGTAGGTGCCCATGCCGATCATGGCGCGGCCTTCTTCGGTCACACCGCAGCCGACGCCGTTGGCACATTGGTCATGGGCGCCCGTGGCCACAGACACGCCTCGGGGCAACCCCAATTCGTCCGCCACCGCGTCGGACACACTGCCGATGACGGTTCCCGACGGCGCGGTTGCCGGCAACTTATCCCTGTCCAACCCGGACCAAGCCAGGAGTTCGTCCGACCAATCTCCCGAATCCAGATCGAACAGCAACGTGCGGTTGGCCAGCGAGTAGTCGGCGACCGGTTCCGCGCCGAGCATGAACGCCACAAACGGGGCCCACAGCAGAAACGCGTCCGCCTTGGCATACAGACCCGGATCGTGGTCCTTGAGCCATATCAGTTTGGTCAGTGCGTAATGGTTGCCCAACGTGTTGCCGTTGAGATCGAACAATCGCTCGGCGTCCAGTGACTCGGCAAGACCTTCGAGGTACTCCTCGCCACGCACATCGAAATTCAGGATGGACGGTCCCAGGATGCGCCGGTCCGACGACACCGGGACCGCGGCTTCGCCCAACGACGATACGGATACCGCCGCGACCGGGTCTTCCTTCGTCTGGGCTGCGACCGTGGCGACGGTCGCCTTCACTTTGGCCCACACGTCCACGGCATCGAGTTCGGCCCAGCCTGGCTGAGGCCGTTGGGCGTCGTACTCTTCGTACGCCGTCGCGATTGGCGTACCATCCTCGGCGAAGGCCGAAGACTTGCACCCCGTCGTGCCCACATCGATGCCGAGCAGACTCACAGCTTACACACTCCCGCCCGGATCGATACGGCCGCGCGTGCCCGCCAACCCAAGGAAATCGGTGATCTGACTCCTGGTGCGTTCGTAGACGGATTCCTGGGCCTTTTCGACGTCGCCGGTTTCGCGTAGCGGGACCTCATAGGCCTGGCGAATCTCCATGCCGATGTTGATCTTGGCAATGCCCTGCTTGATCGAAGCTACCACGGAATCCTGCTTCACACCTGAACCACCGTGCAACACCAGCGGTACGTCCGTCGCGGCCTTGAGCTTCTTCAGGTGGTCGATATTGATGCGGGCCGCGACCTTCTTCTCATTCCGGGCCGCACCGGACACCGCGCCATGCACGCTGCCGACCGCCACCGAAAGCCAGTCGCAGGCCGTTTCTTTCACGAACCGGGTCGCTTCGTCCACATCGGTGAAGCCTTTGCCCGACTCGAACAGTTCTTCATACGGCGGCAACGGCCCGGCTTCATGGCCGAGCACCGCGCCCAATTCGGCTTCGCACGGGATGTTGGCCGCATGCGCGAGTTCGGCCGCTTGCCGCGACGCCGCGATGTTGCCTTCCAAGTCCAGCCGCGACGCGTCCACCATCACCGAATCGTAACCCAGATCGATGGCTTCCTTCAGGATGCCCAGGTAATCGACCTGCTGATTGTCTTCATCAATGACCGGCACATGGTCCAGATGCAGCGCAACGCATCCCGGCCGACGCCACTTGGCGAACTCTTCGAACACAGGACCCACGCCTTTGGCCTCGAACTTGTACCATTCCAGCCGCGCCGTGGCCACCAACCCGAAACTGTCCGTGTCCTCGATGGCGCGCACCACCGGCTCCACCATCGGCAGGTACGGCACGTTAAACGACGGCACTACCAATCCGGCTTCAAAGGCTTTTCGGACCGCCTCGTTCACATCCGTCATCACGCTTCCTCCTGCGGCACCGTCACATCGTATTCAAGGTAGTATTCGAAGGCTTCCTTCGTCGGCGCCAACACATGGCCCGGTGTCACGCTCACGTGGTGACGATGCCCCTGCCGCCCGACGTTGATCAGCACGTCCTGCAACCAGTCGATTTGGGCGACACCCGCGCAACCGAAGAAGTCCGCCGGCACCGGGTCGTCCGTGAACGCGCCTTCACCCAGGTAGAAGCGCGGCACGCCTTCTTCCGTCATCATGCTACCGAAGGTGAAGTCGCCCGGCGCGATCCGGCCCACGTTGCAGCCATACCCTTGCCCTTTGCCAACCGCGTTGGCCAGGATGGAATGATCGCTGATGGACCCCTTACCGGTCATCATCGACGGCGGCACCGGTCCGCAATGGAACAGAATGCACTTGTCATCGTCATCGCCGTAATTGTTGTTCCAATCGAGGCAGGTGGAGGGACCGTCCGAGGCCAATCGCAGCCCGTGCATGGTGACCGCGTTGCCCACGTCCACTTCGCACGCTGACGCGATGCCGGCGTCGTTCAACAGTCCAAGCAACACGCACGGCGAGATGCCGAGTTGTTGCTGCATCTCCACCCAACACCGCAAGGCCATGCAGTCCATGCCGTACTCTTCGATGACCGTGTCAAGCACCACGCCCAGCCGCGTAAGACGGTCCGTCGCCTGGTCGGGCACGTTCTTCCACGTCGCGCACCCGTGCAGCAGTTCCCCCTTTGCCTTGTACGCGTGGCCCGCGGCGTCCACGGAATCCATCCGTGCGAACACATCCGACAGGTCGAGGGTTTCCATGGTGATGCCGAAGCGCTGCAGCGCCACTTCGTCGATACGCACCGTCTTGAATGCCGTCGTGCGTGCGCCGATAGCGCCCACCGTCATGTCGCGCATGCCCTGCACCACGCGGCATACCCGGTCGAAATGGTCAATGTTGGCCTTGAACCGGTCGCTCGACGGAGACACCGTGTGAGGCTTCATGGCCGAGAACTTCATGCCGTTCTGGCAGAACACATCCATCATCGAGAACTTGCCGCAGAACGCGTCGCGCCGGACGTCGGGCGCCATCTTCTCAAGGTCGTCCGGGTAGGCCTGGACGAAGATCGGCACGTTCGCGTCTTTCAACGCGGCCACGCCACCGTTCTCGTCGCCGAAGTTCGGCAGACACAGAATCACCCCGCCGAACTTGCCCTGGTTCTCCCTCAGGAAGTTCGCGTAGATCTCGCCCTCGGCGGGCGTCTCAACGGCCCCGTGCCGTGTCGCGTCCCGGTCGAGCATCAACACATCGTGGCCCAGTTCCTTCAACACGCGGGGCACTTCCTCCCGCGCCTGGTCCATCAATGACGCTGGAAAGAACCCCCGATTTCCAAGAAAAAGCGCGAATGTAGTCTTCTCGTGACTCATGAAACAGTTCTCCTTCAG
>JAAEQP010000781.1 GCA_024231375.1 bacterium
ATCGAGGTGGCCGACGCTAGACCAGTGGCTAAGACGTATGTGGAGGGCTTGCTATGACCGTAGCCAATGAACCATCAGTGATCCACGATCCCGTACCGCTAGGCGTGAACGGGGTGATTAACGTGCTGATCCACTCTGACCGGAACATGAACACGGTCAAGACGCTCACCACCGAGACCGTTACGGCTCAGGTGAAGGATCAGAACGGGACGTGGAAGAAGTACACGGCGACGAAGAACGCGGTGAGCGGGGTGCGAAACGCCTACATCACCCTAGCGAGCGCATCCCACACGATCGTAGGGACGGCGGATTTGCGGTGGTACGTGGACGGCGAGCTTGCCTATCCCGTGTACCAGTTCGATTTCATCGCGGAAGCGGATGGGGCATGAAGCCCGTCGAGTTGACGCCATCCCAGGTGCTCAGGTTCGCGAGTGCCCGCGGCGAGTATCAGCGGCTCGTGTCCGTCTACGCACAACCGCTCGCAGATGTGGAAGCCGCCTTCAATGTCCTAAGCGGGATCCTTGGTGAGATCGTCAAGGGCAGCGGACAGACGGTGAACGGTGAGGCGTGGGACATTGAGGAGGACGGCGAATGCGTGCGTCTGGTGCCGAAGACCTGAACGCCACTCTATGCCCTTCGTGCGGCGTGAAGTCATCCGTCGTCGATACGTGGAAGACCCGCGAAGGGTTCTATTCCAGACGCCGGAACTGCGGCTCCTGCGGTGCCCGATGGTCAACCGTAGAGGTTCGTCGAGGGATAAACTTCCTTGAGCCATCCCC
>JAAEQP010000782.1 GCA_024231375.1 bacterium
AGGGGCGGCGGGCGGCCAGCGTCCCGCTTTCCAGAGCGTATCCTTAACGAGCAAGCACCTGCCTCCGCATGTCATTCCGAGCGAAGTCGAGGAATCTCTTGCCGGTGAGCGCTCGCCGATGAGAGATCCCTCGACTTCGCTCGGGATGACATGGTTTGGGGTGTGTCTGGGTTGAAGTTGAAGTCTTCGACAGTCCGAGACTTCTTCAACAACTCCACAGTCCCCAGTTTCGCGTTGCAATGAGGCCCCTGAACACTTACCATGAACATCGAGAACCGCGCGCGTTGGATGCGGTCCTGATGCAAGGGAGATGAAACGATGTCCAGATTCGTTGCTTTGACAGCCTGTGTGTGCGTTGCCGCGCTTTTACTGCCTGCCTGTGCCCACGACAGCGGCCTCCATTCCGAACGCGACCGGAAGATGACCGTCGGTCTCGTCCAGAAGGAAATCCGCGTCGGCATGACCGGCGCCGAAGTGGCTGCCGCCCTCGGGTCGCCCAACATCGTCACCCGAGACAATAAGGGCAAGGAATCCTGGGTCTACGACAAGATCGCCACCGAGGCCTCCTACTCCCAGAGCAGCGGCGGCGGCGGCGCCAGCGCGGGCGGCGCGGGACTCACCGGCGGCAACGTTTTGCTCCTCGGCACCCTCAGCGGCAACTACGGTCGCCAGAGCGGGGCCTCCGCCACCACTCAGAAGACCTTGACCGTGATCATTCGTTTCGACGACAACAGCACCGTCGAATCCTTCTCTTATCATTCCAGCACCTTCTAAGGGAGTTGACGCATGATTCGCACAGCAATCACGGTGATCGCGGCCGGACTTCTGTTGTCCGCGTGCATGACCAGCGGCGGTGGTGGCGAGCGTAACTTGACCGAACTCGAGTTGCGCACCATCCAGACCCGGTCTTACGACACCACCGACAGCCAGGTCGTCATGAAAGCCGTGCTTAACTCGCTCCAGGACCTCGGTTACCAGGTGAAAGCCGTCGACAAAGACCTCGGCTTCCTCACCGCCGAGAAGTGGACCGACCTGCAACGTACCAAGAAACAAATCCGCAAAGCCGCTGAGAAGGACGAACCCATTTCGACCACCCAGGTCCTCGAATGCACCGCCAACGTGACGGTGCATGGCGACGCGTGTCGCGTCCGCCTCAACTTCCAACAGAAACTGCTCGGAGCCGGCGGCGGCGCGCTTACCGCCCGCGTCGTCGACGACGCGGCTTTCTACCAGGCGCTTTTCTCACGCATCGGCAAGGCCGTCTTCCTTCAACTCGAAGGCATCTAGTCGGTAACAGACAGCATTTCAACTGGGGCAGGTTCCCGCAATCATGGGAGCCTGCCCCGGTTTCTATGTCTGGAAATAGGCCACTTCGTGTTTCCTTGTGCAAGTGGCCCTATGGTGAACTGCGATGGTGGCCATTCACAGGCACGACACGGGGCAATGCGGCCCAGGAAACAAACCATGTCCGCTGTTGGTCTAACTTCCTGGATTGAATCTGATTATCCGTCTACCGTTGGAAGGGGGCAGGATCGGAGAGGGGACGTGCCGAAGGAGGCGGGAGCCTACGGGGAGTTTTGTGGCGATGAGCAAACGTCGGTCCTTGTGCTCCGTAGCCATCATCGTGTTCGGGCTCACCTTTGCCGCAGAGGCCAGAAATCGGCCTTGTTTCGGGACTCACGTGGCCGCTTGGAACGCGGACCAGATCGTGGTGGTGCGTGTTGGGTTGACGCTTGAGGTGCTTGAGACATGGCGCGGGGATCTCGCGCCCGGCGACCAACTCGAAGTACCTCATATCAGGATCATTGATCGGGCCACTCACGATGCTGTGGCTGCATCCATATCCCTTATTCTGGGGGAGTTGGGCTCGGCTGGCGGCGTCTATGGGGTCCCCAGGCACGACCGCCACGGGGTGCGGATAGGCAGCTGCGATCTCGGCCTTCTTGACGGCACGAAGGCGGTCCTGTTTCTGAGAAACCCGGACGAGACGACCCACTTCGCTACGCGCCCCGACAAGACCGGGCAGAAACCCACGACCACACTCGCAGCGCTGCTACCTGAACGATCACGAGTTTTCACGCGGTTCCTGGAAGGTGACGAGGTGATTCCCGGCTCAGTCACGTGGTTCTTCGATGGACACGTCATTGGCTTGAGACAGACGTTGACTGTCGCTCCCCCGGTGCCCTGCCCCCAACGTTACTTCGAATCCGATGGTCAAACACTGACCCCCTACACAAAGGCGACCTTCCGGGCGGAAGTGGATCGGGTTGTCGCGATGCGGGAGAGGTTTGACAATGCTTGCGCCATCCAGGACGCAGACGATCGTATGCACGCGATCCGTCCGTTCTACGACACGGACGTGTCCCCCGCGCGGACAGCGGTTCAGGAGGCGGTTGCGGAGTATGTGGCTCTCCTTCTTGATCGTGTTGAAGCCATGCCGGATCAGACAGCCGCCGAAAAAGAGCTCCTCGACTTCGTGAAGTCCGATCTATTCGTTCCGAGCGCCAAGCTCGTCTGGAGTCTGAAAGAGGGAAGCTCGCGGGTTGTCCCGTCCTTGTACCACATCCTTGACCGACCCGAATGGAGCATGTGGCACAGTTGCGCCGCACACTCCCTTGGCACGGTCCTAGGTCCCGGTCCAGAAGCGGACCTCGTGGAGCTTCTCGACGAGGAGACCGCGTTCTGGAGAGGCGAAGCCGGCGACCTCTCTCCGGGGTGGATGAGGGGAGCGTCGGCAGACACCATCGAAGCACATCGGGAGTTGCAGAGACATTACAGTCTCACGTACGTCCTTCTGGACGGGCTCATGTGGTCCGCCGCCGACCGGGAGGAGGCAGTCAGAGCGTTTTGGGAGGTATGGAAGACAATACCTGCGCCTTACGATCTGGATAGCAAGAGAGACGTCGTCCACGGAGCCTACCAGGCAGTGGTGCGGCTACTCGCAGCGGAACACTCCAGGAAGCAACCGTAGCTGGGCCCGCAACGGCAAGGCGTATCGCCGCCCTGCGGGGGCTCACACGACAGGGCTGCCGACCCACGGGCTCGCGCCCGAGGCTACGTTCTGCCGTCCGCTGCGCGGACTGAAGGCGGCACTCACTCAGTCTCCGCCATTCCCGCCAGCATCCAGCAGTAGATGCTGTCGCCGATTTGGCGGTAGCCTTGTTCGGCGGGGTGGACGCCGTTGTTCTGGCGGGTGGAGGTGGTTGTCGCGTGGGCGTTGCTGGGTGCGGACGTGACGGGGTAGTTGTTGACGCAATCGAGGTTGACGTACGCCGGGATGAGCGTGATGTTGTCGGCGTCGCGGCCGGAATAGGTCTCATGCATGCGCTCGACGACGCGATGCTGGTTGCGGCGGTATTGCCACCGAGTCTGGCCGCAGCGGTAGTTGGCGCCAAAGGCATCCTGGGTGGCTGTCGGCGGCACGGCGGCGATGAGTCCGATGCGGGTGTCGGGACTGGCGGCGTGTATCATGGCGAGCAGCGCGTCCATGTGGGTGAGCATGTCGTCGATGCGTTCTTCGATAGTGTCGTCCGTGGCGCTGAAGGTGTCGTTGCAGCCGAGGAAGATGGTGATGAACTCCGGTTTCTTCCCTTCGGACACATCGGCGCAGTACTGATCGAAATCGAGACACGGCGTGCCGGCTTCGTCCTTGTACAGGAAGGGGCTTCCCCGTTCCTTGGAATTCCCAGTGCGTGCTATATCCTTATACATTGTGGCAAATCGCTTCGCCGTCCAGCCGCCATACCCTTCGTGTCGAATCTCGGGCGTGTCCGTGCGTGGCGCGTGGGACCCGATGAGGGTGAGGGCGGGCGTGCCCTCGCCTCCGGAGATGTCCAGCAGGCGTGCGGGATAGTGGGACGCATGGGTCAGGCTGTCGCCGATGAGCAAGGCGGAGACAGGTTGCCCGGCCACGGCGTCGGCGGGTGTCACCACGATTCGGGATTCGGCGCTCGCCACGACGCGGTTCGTGCTGTCCAGCACGTCCAGTCGGAATGCGTGGACGCCCACGTCGCCGGGCGACGGGGTGAAGGTCCACCGTTCGTTCTGCTGAATGCCTTGGCCACAGGTGACGTCGAAGACGTAGTTGGCCGGGTTGACGGCGAGCACCACGTTGTCGAAGTAGATGTTGGTCTCGATGCCCGGCACGGCATACACCGTCTCCGGCAGCAGCAACCTCAGTTCGTTCTCCGAGGGCGCAGCGTGCGCGCACAGCACCAAACTCACCGTCAGAACAGTCCCGATCACGAATACCCGCATGTCAGATCCCCCTGGTTTTCCTGGCCAACGACCGTCAGGATAGCATATCAGCAGACCGCCGCACTTGAACGGTGGGGGGTCCGCGCCGTATACCATTGGTCCGGGTGTGATGGTGGAGGGTTCCGTCGTCCACTGCGCTGACTTTCGGAGTGGAGACCTTCGGTCGCGGCGTGACCTTGCGGCGACAACGGAGGCCTCCGGGTTTGTAGTGCGCCATTTATGGCGTTCTTGAGGCCGGTGGAGGACAAGAACGGCCTGAAAGGCCGCACTACAAACCAAGAATGGTCCTGGGCAAAGAGGAATGGTGCGTGCTCGCCGGACCTGCGGTCCGCCTTGACACACCCTACGAAGGCGACAGTCCGCGCCTTTCGGGACGAACGACACAGCCAAGCTGTTGGAGGAATAGTGATGAGCATCAAAGAACAGATTCAGGAACACATGAAGGCGGCGATGAAGAGCAAGGACGCCGCCCGGTTGGGTTGCCTGCGCATGGTCAAGGGCGCGCTGCTCATGAAGGAGAAGGAATCGGGATCGGACGTGTCCGACGAGGACACGATCACCGTCTTGCGGGGCGAGGTACGCAAACGCCGCGACAGCCTCGAAATCTTCCGCGAACACGGCAAGGAAGACGAAGCTGTTGCCACGGAAGCCGAAATCGCCGTCATCGAGGAGTTCCTGCCGTCCCAA
>JAAEQP010000783.1 GCA_024231375.1 bacterium
AAAGCGCCTTGGGCGTCTTCGCACGTCAGCGCCCCCTTCTCGGAGCGATACCCGCTGAGGCCTTCCACGGTATGCTCAACCGAATCCGTTGAATCCAGAGGCTCGTAGACAATCCTGGAATTCGCATAGTATCGATGGGGTCCTTCTGAACGATCCCACGCCCACTTGCCGATGTTGTCCCACCGGAACACGATGCGCTCGCCGGGACGGAGCGTATAGTTCATCTCGTGCCCCGTGGGCCCGGGACCCGTGCGGTCGTCGTCGATGCCGAAGAGCCCCGCGTTTCTTTCGGCGCTGTCCCATGAACCAAAGATTGGGCCGTACGGAAGTTCTCGTTTCGCCAGGTCATGGTCCCGCGTACACGCATCGCCGCTCACGGGCTTGCGGTTCTCTCGATCCAGGAAGAATACATTCTCGTCGATATCGATGAACTGGAAGTCCCCGTCGAAGAACACCTCCCCCTGCATGTGCCCATGGAGGCACCGTACGAACGGATCGCGCAACCCCTGCTCTTCGTTGAAGCCGAGCGCGTGAAACAACGCCGCACCACACCTCCCCGCGTCGTCGCACAGCCCCCCACCGTAGACGTTCAGCCAGCGCACGGGGTCGTGGAACTCATCCACTCCGAACAGCGGATCGTCATGGTGCCGGTTCTGCCGCACATGCTCCCAGATGAGGTAGATCTTCTCCTGGTCCGTCGTTGCCCCCTCCGTGAACTCCTTCAGCAATTCCT
>JAAEQP010000784.1 GCA_024231375.1 bacterium
AGGATGCAGTTCACCAGCGTGCGGCAGTCCTTCGGGTGTTGGCGCGCGTACTCGAGCCCTTTCGTCATCAGTGCGAACCGGTGCTCTGGATTCTGAACAATCGTATTTGTCGCCAAGTACACCTCCGCCCCCAGCGGGCCCCCACCGGCGAACGCGTCGAGCAGTTCCTCCGCTGTCGCGGTTGGGAACTCGCGGTACCGAGCCTCTGAGACGAAGGAAGTACGCACAATTGCCAGCGGGAAGCTACGGTACTCGTATTCGCGCATGCGCCATTCCAACGACTCCCAGGAGAGATCGTCTCCACACGGAAAGGAGTTCCGAGGCGTAGCGACTTCTGACATCCTGCCTTTCACCAGTGCGATCAGTGAGCGCTGCCGCTCAAGGCTGCAGAACATACCAATGGTCAGGAGTTCGTTGCAGGCGGCCAGACGAACGGCTTCGCTATGAAAGGTTGTCAGCTCCCGAAACAGGTTCACTGCAAGATCGATGTGTGGACCCGGCTCCACGGGGTCCGGATAGCAAACCGTCCTCGAAATGATGTGCATCAACTCCCAGCTCGGCAGTCCCTCCTGCGGTGCCCGAATGTGCTTGTCCAGATCCCGGAGGAAGCGGATGATGAGGCGGTCTCGTTGAGGGCCTAGGTCCCCCTCCCGCATTCGGCAAGCCATTTCGTCCAACAGGACAACACCTATCGGATACTCACGAGCGCTGGCCCCGTATGGCCATTGGGTGATGAACCACTCGATCTCGGCGGGTTCAGATGCGTATGCGAGTTCGGCATTCTCCCACAGCGACTCGTACTGCGCTTCGAGTTCGTCCAGGGCCTCCGGAACGGTGTGTCCCTCAAGTGAGAAGTCGCGTCGCGAGGGACCCCCGGCCTCCGTGACGAACACGCCCATCCGACGACGGTCAAGATGGCGCGACGGTTCTGGTGAAGGAGCCTCCGGACCAACGGATTCCGTGGAGGCACCCCCGCCACCTGTTGCCGACATAAGGACTAGAAGGCCCGCCGCAAGCGTTAGCATTGCTCAGTTCTCCCTGATGCTCCCAAGGGATCGCGTGGCACAGGATGCGACATGCCCATCATCCCAAGCCTACCAGTATATGCGCGATGCCTGTCCATTCGATCATCCATCGTCGCGGCCCACACGCGGTGGCTTTCATCAGCAATCGCCGCCTCACATCGTCACGGCGATCCCACATCCACGGCGTAGGAGACGGGCAGTTCCAGACGATCCATCGACGGGGCACTCTCGGATGTCCGCTCCGAAGTCAGCCGCACGGTCACCCCATTCGCGCCGATCTTCAGGTCCCTTGGGTCCACCACGACCTCGAACCATGCGGGCCCAGGCGCTTCCGCGAGTAACGCCGTGGGTCGCGCGTTTCCCAAGTCGATGCCGTTCAACGTGATGCCGACTTGGTCGCCTGTCCCGGCGGCGGTCAGACGGATGCGCAGGCGGGCGTGGGGCACCTGGCCTTCCGGCGCGTTGGCCACGACGTCTTCGCCCACGTGAAGCTTCGCCGTGACGGGCTTCCCCGGCACGCACGCCATAGGCAGCCTGTCCGGCGCGACGATGCCAGCCTTGTCGAATCCGAACAGGGCTTGGGGCCGAATCCAGTCGATGGCGAACAGCTTGTTCTGCCCTTTGAGGGTGTCAAGCGAACCGATGCGGCTGAATTGCTCCTTGCGTTCCGTGGGGAACAGGTTGAACACGTAAATGCCGTCGACGCCGCACTGCCACGCGTTCGTGGCGGCCGCCCACCAGGCCTCGTTCGTGTGGTAGCCGTTGACCGGTTGAAGGCCCGACACGCAGATGTTCGCCACGGCGGGAACGTTGTGCTTGTGGGCCAGTTCTGTCATGGTGCGCAGTTCCGGCGCCATCGCCATCGGCGCCAAGTCGCCACCAAACACGAGAATGTCGACCAAGTCTTCCTCAAGCCACGTAGGCACGTCCAGCCCGATGGCAAGGCATCGTTCCACGCTCAGCGGCACCCGGCACGATATCAACAACGGCCGCCCGCGAGTCTCCGCGACTTCTTCGGTCATGGCGCGCACTTTCCGCATGAAATCGTTCATCATGGCGACGTGTTCGGCCGAAACCGGGCGGTCCTCATTCGTTTCGCGGAAGAATCGCGGCGCGCGGAACCAATCCATATCGACCCCGTCGATGTCGTAGCGCGAACACACATCCGTGAAGATGCGCACCATGTAGTCCCGTACCTCGGGCACCGCGAAGTCCAGCGCCGACCACCACTTTCTGGGGTCCTCGGCGGGGTACTTGCCATAGTCCTCAGGTTCTCCGAAGAGGTACTCCGGATGTTCCCGCTTCCACCGGGCCCGAGACCAAGCCGCGAAACTGTCTTCGATGTTGTTCATCCGGTACGACCAGAACACTTCCATGCCCTTGGCGTGGCCGAATTCCACCGCGACCGCCAAGGGGTCCGTGCCCTGCTCGTCCAGTGCGCGGAGTCCCGCACAGATGTCCTTCACGTACTGCCCGTCGTTCTCGGAAACAAACTCCCCGATCAACTCACCGACGCGCGGTATGTGGCCCCAGAACAGACCACCCCCGCCCGTGCAGTAGCAGATGGTGTCCACCTGCGTGTCGGTCAATTGGCGCAGGCGGAGGGCGATGAGTTCATCGGGTGTTGTGTACGGCCGCGGATGGCACCCGTCGTCGTTATACATGATGCGGCGTTCGCGCCATTTCGCGTCCTCGCGCGCCTTCTTCAGGTCATTCTCGGCGCCACTCGCGCTCTGAGAGACTGCGACGCTCAGAAAGAAACACACAAGGGCCACCGAGACCCCAGTCCGGTATGCGCAGCATGCGGGGCCGTTGCCTTTCCCATTCATAGTCTCCCGCTCCCCTTTTCCCCTGTTCCGCATTCGCGTGCCGTGCCCCTAGCCAACTCGCTGGAAGCCTCTTGACGCATCTTGTGAGTGTAGATGGCGCCCGCCGCCACCGTCAACGTCGAGTCGCGAACCAGGGAGAGTATGACGGATGCAGGATCTGACCGGCGATCGCGAGATGCAGCCCGTGCGCAAGCGGTTATGAGTGAAGGGTATCCGTGAGGTCCCGCCCTTGATCCTCGCTGGTGTCAGCCCAACACCCGGACGAGACACGCTGTCCTCACATCGCGCCGCCACCCGCCTCCGCCTGTCTCTCGCACAACGGATTGAAGAACCCCATGACGACAGTCATGGCGCTCGTCACCGGCCACTCGCCCGGATAAGTGACAAACGACACGTGCCCGTCCATGTACAGCACATTGCACCCGCCGGGAACATGATTGCACTTGCTCATGTTCGTTCTCGTGTCCGTACGTAGCTCGTCAAACATGACAGGAATCGTGCTCTGGGCTCTCGCCGACTCGGCCGGACCTGGGCCGTTGATGGCGGTTATGAGGAAGCGCTCGACACCTTCCCGCAGACGGTACAGGATGCGCGGGTCGTCTGGCGTGAAGTCGCTGTACGGAATGTCCTTGTCCATGTAGGCTGCACGTGCCCCGATGGTCGACGCGGGTAGTCCGTGCATATCGGTCATCAGCATCATCCAGGCCTCGTTCATGTCCGCGATCTGGAAATGGGGTTTGTTGCTGTCGATGCCCTGCTTCACCACCAGATCCGGCGTCGTCGCCCAGGACAGATAGATGTAGGCGCGTCTGCCGAACCGGCACGGGCAAACTTGTGTCCTGTCCGATTCGCAGTTGAACACGCCCTCGGCCAGGTCGCTTGCCGTGTTGGGAGCGGATGGGCAGAAGAGCACCTCTACTTCGCCGAAGTATTCCGGATACATGGTATCGCCCTGGAAGAAGAAGTCGAAATTCTGCGTCGCGTCCGAGCACACATCGTCGCCTTCCGCGTACACGTTTGGCGGAAACCGTCCGCCGGGTGCCTCATCGGCGTACATCTTCAGCGATAACCCGAGTTGTTTCAGGTTGTTGGCGCAACTGGTGCGCCGCGCCGACTCGCGGGCACGGGACAGCGCCGGCAGCAGCAATGCTGCCAGGACCGCAATGATCCCTATCACAACCAGCAATTCGATTGTTGTGAAGCCACGATTGCGTCGCATGGCTGTTGCCTCCTAGTCGTGCCCATCAGGAGAATCAAGGTGAGACGGACTGGCTCGTCCGCCCCTGTACTCACGACCATACATGCCCACAATCCCGACATGCGATCAATCGTTCAACCGCACCGGCTCATGCCCAAGCCCCAATATTGAGCGACTTCCACGGACGTGAGCCATCGCACCGAAGCTACCCCCCGGACCCCGATTCGTGCTAGAATAGCCCTTGACCCATTGGAACAGATTGAATTCTCACATGCCCCAACCGCGGTTGCCCGGTTCGGGACTTCACATAACAAGGCTGGTGCCCGCCATGAGACCCAAGAAACTCAGAGTTGTCTATATTCTGTCGTCGACGTACGACGACGAAGGCTATGTGCTCCGCTTCTGGCGGGGCATTCTGCCGTCCAATACCCTGACCGTGTTGCGCGCACTCACACAGGGCGTGGCCGACTCCGGCGAGCTCGGCGACGACGTTGATCTGTCCGTCGAGATCTACGACGACACGGTCCAGCGCATCCCTGTTGAGAAGATCGCCCGCGCCAATCGCCGAAGCGACACCCAACTCGTGGTCGGTTTCGTGGGGGTCCAGAGCAACCAGTTCATGCGCGCCACTGACCTGGCGCTCCAGTTCCGTTCGCTGGGCGTGCCCGTCATGGTCGGCGGATTCCATGTGAGCGGCATCCTCGCCATGTTCGACGAACCATCCCCCGAGCTTCAGCATCTCCTCGATCACGGAGTCACGCTGATCAAGGGCGAGGCCGAGGCCAAGGGCGCGCTGGCTTCCATCCTGCGAGACGCTCTGAACGGCGAACTGCGGCCCATCTACCGGCTCGAAGAGCCGCCCGACCTGGACCACGCGCCGTTGCCCCTGCCCGATTCCGAGTACATGAAACATTTCAACAGCAAGGACATGGCTACCCTCGATACCAGTCGAGGATGTCCCTTCAACTGCTCCTTCTGCACCATCATCAATGTCCAGGGACGCCGCATGCGGTGCCGGTCGGCAGAGAGCATTCTGGCTGCCGTCAAAGACAACTACGCCCACGGCATCCAGTTCTACTTCTTCACCGACGACAATTTCTCGCGGAGCCCTATCCGCGACGAGTTGCTTGACGGGCTCATCGCCTTGCGCGAGAAGGGGCTCGACATCAGCTTCATGATGCAGATCGACACGCGCGCCCACTTCATCGACGGGTTTGCGGAACGCTGCGCGCGCGCCGGGTGCTATATGGCCTTCATCGGCATGGAGACCGTGAACCCTGCCAATCTGGAGGCGACCGGCAAAGTCCAAAACGACGCCGAAGACTATCCCGACATGGTGCGCATCTGGCACGAGAACAAGGTCATCGTCCACGTGGGCTACATCATCGGCCTGCCCCACGACACCCGCGAGTCGGTCCGCCGCGACGTTGAGGCCCTGATGAATGTGGTGAAGGCGGATGAGGCTTCGTTCTTTATGCTGACCCCTCTGCCCGGTTCGCAAGACCACAAAGAGATGACCGATAACCGCGTGCCCATGGACGCGGACCTCAACAACTTCGATAGCCTCCACGAGACATTCCGCCATCCTCGAATGGCGCCCGGCGAATGGCAAGCCGCGTTCCGGGACTCGTGGGAGCAGTTTTACGACAAAGACAACATCATCAACGTGCTCCTTCGCACCAGTCGCGAACGATACTGGCTGATGATGTGGACCTGCATCTGGTACCGGTACGCGACACTGAGCAACTCGCACCCGATGTTCTCGGGGCTTGTCCGACTAAAGGACCGCAAGCAGCGCCGGTCGATATACCCGCGGGAAGGCGTGTTCACATACGCTTGGCGACGCGCGAAAGAGCTGACGTGTGAGTTCAAGACCTTCGCACGCCTGTTCTTCGAGTTCCAGGAAGTCTGGCTTCTGACGCGCAAACCCGACGATCCCCGCTATGCGGCCCTCGCCGATCTACGCAGGAAGTGGTGTGAGGTTGAACATCGGGTCCGCGAGAGCGATATCCGCGGACGGTGCGACGAGGCCGCTCAGGCGACCCGCGAGATGTTGGGCGCCGCCGCCGACCGGCTGCACCAATTGAGCGAGGCATCGCGCACCTTGAGCGCACGGGCCCGGCGTCGGCTCGGACGCAAAGCCGCCGAGGTGGACGAGGAGATCTGCGCTTTTGAGCGTGCCCGCGAGGCGGGTCAATTGACGTGGCATCAGGTCGTACAGACCGAGCGCTACATCCGCGACGGGCTGCTTGCCGGATACGAGGAACTGGCCCTGCGTTACGTGGCCAAACGGCGCCGATTCAACGCGTTCCGGAGCGAGTTGGCCGAGCGGCTCCGCACCGGACGTCTTCTCACGCTCAACGTATCGACCATGGCTCGGCTCCTGGTCTTTGAACTGGTCCTCGGACTCCGGTTCGGACTCTGGTTCCTGTCCAAGGGGTGACGCGTGGGCCACTATCGGTTTCTCGAACACACGGCGGACGCCTTGGTTGAATGCCATGGCGAATCTTTCCGCGATCTCCTGGAAACGTCCGCGCAGGCGCTTTATTCCATCGCATGCGAAACGGTCGAGGACCGCCACACGGCCACACACCATGTTCGGGTCTCGGGTGAAACCTACGAAGAGATCCTGATCCGTTGGTTGCAGGATCTGATCTTCTTTCTCGACACGCGCTGCTTCATCGGCGTGGTTTTCGACATCCCTACGCTGGAGCGAGGTCCCGACGGATTCGTCGTCGATGCGCATGTCCATGGGTATAGCTGCGAACCGGACGAACGGGAAGCCGAAGTGAAAGCCGCCACCTATCACGACATGCGGGTGGCGAAGGAAGAAGGAGGCATCGTGGCCCGAATCGTGTTCGACCTCTGAACACCGGCCCGCGGCGGCCTGCCATGACTGCAACAAGTCTCAAGCAAATCGATCACACCACGTGGGAAGTCCCCAAGACCGGCGCCATGCGCGTGCCCGGCCGGATCATCGCCGACAAACGCCTCCTCGTGAAGATTGCATCCGACAAGGCCGCCGATCAGGTGGCCAACGTCGCGTGCCTTCCCGGCATCGTCGGCTACGCGCTCGCCATGCCAGACGCCCACTGGGGCTATGGATTCCCCATCGGCGGCGTGGCCGCCACCGACCCGGATCAGGACGGGGTGGTCTCGCCTGGCGGCGTCGGGTACGACATCAACTGCGGTGTGCGTCTGATGACAACCGACATTGCCGCGGCGGACGTCCGTGACCGTATTCGCGATCTCGTCGCTGCGTTGTACCGAGACATTCCCTGTGGCATTGGTAGCGAAGGCGCCATTCCCAAATTGGGTGCCACTGACCTGAATTCAGTGCTCGTGCGCGGTGCCGCATGGGCCGTCGACAAGGGCTTTGGCACCGCCGCCGACCTGGAGGCCACCGAAGAGCAAGGCGCCATGCCGGGCGCC
>JAAEQP010000785.1 GCA_024231375.1 bacterium
CTTGGCAGTCCCCGTTTGTCGCTTCTGTTTCGCCTTGGTGTTTGGGGGACAGCGACCATGTGCAGAGTTAGGTACCCAATCTGCGCCAGCGGCGAACCGGCCACCACACCGAGGAAACCCGTCCAACGAGGTTCGCGCGCGGGATCCAGCCCAGGCTTCGGCTATCGGATTGGCCAGCATCGCCTTCGCCAAGCACGAAGTAGCAATCTTCCGGCACAAGGCTATACTGCTTGCCTTTGGAGCCACCGTAGAGTCCGCCCGAGGCATATGAATCGTCCACCAGCGCGGCTGGTTCTGTCACTGATTCACCGTCCACCGTCAACGAACCTTCAACCAACTGCACCTTCTCGCCGGGAAGGCCCGCCATACGGCCCACGAAGACTTCGTCTTCGCCGCTGTCGGCGCCCTTCGCGTAATACACCACAATCTCGCCACGGCGCGGCTCGCGGCCGCGGGTGAGCCGTCCGTTCGTCATCGGAATGGGGAACCCGTACACGCACCGGTTGATGAACACGTGATCGCCTTCGTTGAGGTCCTCTCCCAGCGAACACCCGCGTACGCGCCAGGAGCGTCCCACGAACAAACGCAGCAGCACGAACAGGCCGAGCCCGGTGACGATGGACCGCCACCAGAGGGTGCCCGAGAACCCCGTGAAATCCCGCCAGCGCGATTTCGGCAACCAGATGCACGAGACCCGGCCCAGTATGTGCTCGTTGGGGGCGAATCCCCACATCCGGCCGTCCTTGCTTCGCGCGCTGTTGTCGCCGAGAAGAAGGTAATGCCCCTCGGGTACCACGTGGGCCGCGGCGCTCGTGGAGAAGGCCCCGGCGTTCGTGTATTCAACCGGGGGCATGAAGTCCGGCAGTTCGAGGGCCTCGCCGTTCACGTAGACCTTGCCGTTTGCGATGTGAATGCGCTCGCCAGGAAGCCCCACCAACCGCTTCACAAGTGTGTCGTGTATCGAGCCTTCCTCCACGGTCTTGAACACGACGATATCCCAGCGCTTGGGTTCGCTGCCGTGCCAGATGCGGTCCTTGGCATAGTTGATGCGGATTTTGGTGAAGGGGATGCGTACGTGGTTCAGCGGCCAGCGCCACCCATACGCGAACTTATTGACGAAGATGCGGTCGCCGATCTTGAAGGTCGGTACCATCGATTCGGACGGAATGCGGAACGGTTCGCCCAGCGTCCAGCGGATGACCAGGGCAATCCCGACAGCAATGACCAGGCTCTTGACCCATTCCAGGCCGTTTTCGCGGGAGAACCCGCCCGTGAGCCATACCAGAGGTCCGATGATCAGTGCGCTGACGACGAACTGAAACCAATTGCCTCGCGGTTTCTTGCCTTGGTTGCCGTTGCCGCCCGTGCCTCTGTTCTGCTTCCGTCGCGCCATGCTGTCTCGTGTTCCCCTAACCGTCCGTTCGTCTCTCGCGCCGCCACGGCGCCCGCCACGTTCCCGCCACGCGTCCGCGTAGTGCGTGGAAAGGTACCAAGCCTACCACGCGGCTGTCCGGGTATTCATCCGAACCGTCCACAAGGATAAGGTATGAACCGTCCGGAATGACAGTCTCGCCTCGTTTGCGCCAGGGTCCCTTGCCTGGGGATGCCGCCAAGGGTACGACATCGCCGCCATTCACGCGTAGACCATCCTTCGCGCTGTCCACGGTGTCGCCGGGCATACCCGCCACGCGTCCGAACAGGATATCCTTGCGACCGTCCACGCGCGCCGTGTACTCCACCAGATCATCCCGTTGAGGATTTCGGGCACCCACCAGCCGTACGCCGGTGAAGGGCAAACGGAGGCCATAGGCAAGCCGGTTGACGAAGATGCGCGTGCCCTTTCCAGCCACGCCGGGGACGCCGATGCGGCGAATCAACACCGACCTGAACACCAAGGCATGGAGGAACTCGTACAACGGCGGCAGCACCGGGATTACGTAGATGAGGAGGAACCCCCACCACGTTTGCGAGAATCCCGTGAAATCACGGCGGTGGGGGAGAGGCCAAATGATGGCGAAGGCTCGGCCCACGATGTGGTCTTTGGGCAACCAACCGAAGACGCGGCCGTCCGAACTCTGGGGGCTGTTGTCGCCCATGACCAGATAGCAGCCTTCGGGGACCACGGTGTAGAAGGATTCGTCCTTGGTCGGGTCGCCCTTCGGCCAACTCGGATCCATCGTGTACCAGTTCTCGTAGCGAATTCCGTACCGTAGACGCGTGTTGCCGGGGATATCGGGGTCAAAATTGAATTGGAGCATCAGCCATTGGCGCGTCACCGAGATCGTGACCGGACTGACGTCGGTGAGCAAGCGGTCCATTTCGTCCCGAGAAAGCGCGCCGATGTCCATGTCGGCGACACGTTCATGGAGCCGTTTCAGATCCTTCAGGTAGATCTGACCGTCCTTGAACCCTGGTGTCAGGAAATCGGGCGGGCGTAGGTCGCGCGCGCGTACGAGAAGATCGCGTTCCACCATACCCTCCGGTGGCTCGAACGCGGTCGTGTAGTGCAGGACGTCGCGCAGTTCCTCCGGAGGGTCCACCGGAGCGCCGTTGACGTGGATTTTGCCGTCCGCGATGTGGATGCGCTCGCCGGGAAGGCCCACAACGCGTTTGATGAGACGCTTGTGAAGCGGGTTCTCGTCGACGCTCTTGAAGACTACGATATCCCAACGTTCGGGGTCTTGTAGATCGAAGATCCGTTTGTTCATGAAGGGGACGCGCGGGCCGTACACCCACTTGTTCACGGCGACGCGGTCGCCCACGAAGTAGCGCTCATCGCCGTGAAGGGTAGGTTCCATGGAGCCGCTGGGAATGACGAAGGGCTCGAAGACCAACCACCGCAGCACGAGGATCACGGCGATGATCTTGAGCCATCCCATCAGATTGTGGCGCGTCCACGGCCCGGTGATGGGGGTCAGCGCTCCTTCGATGCGTTTCCCAATCGACCTGTTGCCGGACTCCGCCACGGCTCAGCGTTCCTGCTCGTCGTTGACGCTCAACAGCGCCATGAAGGCTTCCTGCGGGACTTCTACCGTGCCGACTTGCTTCATGCGCCGTTTGCCCTTCTTTTGTTTCTCGAGCAGTTTGCGTTTCCGCGTGATGTCGCCGCCGTAGCACTTGGCCGTCACGTTCTTGCGCAAGGCCTTGACCGTTTCGCGCACCAGAATCCTACTGCCGATGGCGGCTTGAATCGCCACTTCGTACTGCTGCCTCGGTATGAGCTTGCGCAGCTTCGCTGCCAGCGTCCGCCCGACCCACTCGGCCCGTTCGCGGTGTACGATGGTCGACAGCGCGTCGACCGGTTCCCCGTTGAGGAGAACGTCGAGCTTCACCAAGTTGCCCGCACGGAAGCCAATGATCCGGTACTCCAGCGATCCATAGCCTCGGCTGTAGCTCTTCAGCTTGTCGTAGAAATCGAGGACGATTTCGGCAAGCGGCATTTGGTATACCACCAGACACCGCCTCGCATCCAGGTAGTCGAGACGGACATGGATTCCGCGCTTCTTCTTGCACAGGTCGATCACGGCACTCAGGTACTCGGTCGGGCAGATGATCTCCGCTTCGATGTACGGTTCCTCGACCCGTTCGATCTTCGCCGTGGGCGGCATCTTCGACGCGTTCTCGATCACCAGGTCTTCGCCGTCCGTGGTGTGGACATGATAGGCCACGTTCGGGACCGTCGTGACCAGGGTGAGATCGAATTCGCGTTCGAGCCGTTCCTGGATGATCTCCATGTGGAGCAACCCGAGGAACCCCAGCCGGTATCCCAGGCCGAGGGCGTCGGAACTGTCCGCCTGAAACTGGAACGACGCATCATTGAGGCTCAGCCGGTCGAGGGCGTCCCGCAACTCTTGGTAGTCGGTCGCCACCGCCGGATAGAGTCCGCAGAACACCACCGGCTGGGCCTCGTGATACCCCGGCAGCGGTTCGGCGGCCGGTTTTAGGGCGTCCGTGACCGTATCGCCGATCTTAGTATCTACCAGGGTCTTGATGCTGCAGATCAAGTACCCGACTTCGCCGGCCTCCAACGCGTTCGTCGGTGTGAACGTGGGACTGAGCACCCCAACTTCCACGGCCTCGTACTTCTCACCGTTCGACATGAGTTGTACGCGCATGCCCTTGAGCAAACGTCCCTGAACCACCCGCAGGTAAATGATGACGCCTCGATAGGAGTCGTAGACCGCATCGAAGATCATCGCTTGGAGCGGGAGATCCCGGTCGCCCTCCGGCGGAGGCAGGCGGTGTACAATCGCTTCGAGAATCTCGTCGACGTCTAGATCACG
This sequence comes from bacterium, assembly GCA_024231375.1. Next base: position 4,284 of record JAAEQP010000785.1, read on the forward strand.
TCGGCGAAGCGTCTCTTGCACGATCACCAGCCGCTCGCGGTCGCCTTCGACGACGGTAAACGCCGCTGCCGTTCCGACTCGCCGGTGCTCATGGCTCTTGCCCGC
>JAAEQP010000786.1 GCA_024231375.1 bacterium
CATACCGGGAACTGTGCCGTCACCACCGTGGACGGCACCTTCGTCCCCTACAACGGCGACCGCGACCAAGCCGCCATCGACCGGCCCAAGGATGTGTCGTTCCTCATCGATTGCATGGACCGGTTGAACAAGGGCGGCGACAGTCGGTTCCTGGGCAAATTCGACTTGGAGCACATCGGCGTGGCGGGCCATTCCTTCGGGGGATTCACGGCGGGGGCCGTGGCGGATACCGACGAACGGGTCGACGCCATCGCGCCGATGGCGTACGTTGGCGATGACCGCGTGAACTACACCTGCCCGGTCATGCTGCTCATCGCGACCGAAGACGACACCATCGGGGCCGAGGGCAACGCTCAGATGCGCACGTACTACGACGAGTCCAAGGGCTACCGGTATCAGGTGGAATTCGTGAACGCGGGCCACTACTCCTTCACGGAGATGTATCAGCTCAACCCGGCGTTTGGCGACGGCGTAGGCAGTGGGACACGTATCACCAACGAAGAAGCCATTGACTACATCGGCATGGACAAGGCCTTCCGCCTCACCAACACCTATACAACGGCCTTCTTCGGACGATTCGTGAAGGGGATGGACGGCTACGAGGCCTACATGACGAAGAACCACGACGAGGACGAGCTGATCGTGAAGCACGGGGCGGCTGAAGGCATGTAGCGCTGGCGACTGCCGATTCAAGGGGGATACCATGCGGACGGATACATCGAACTCGAGACTCCGTACTTCGCGTCGGGGTTTTCTGAAATCGGCAGGCGCAGGCGTCGTCGCGGCAGGGGCCGGAAACGCCTTCGCCCAGGCTGCACGTGCCCAGGGCAAGCGCAATGTGCTGCTGTACGTCGTCGACGACCAGGGCAGCGACGACGCGGGATGTTACGGAAACCCGGTGATTCGCACGCCGGGCCTGGACCTGTTGGCCAGTGAAGGTACCCGGTTCACCAACGGGTTCTGCACGTCGGCCAGTTGCAGCGCCAGCCGGTCCGTTATCCTGTCCGGGCTTCACAACCATGCCAACGGCCAGTACGGGCACCAGCATAGCTACCATCACTTCTCCGCGTTCCCCAAGGTGCGGAGCCTGCCGGTGTTGATGGGGGAGGCGGGCTATCGGACCGCCTGCGTCGGCAAGTACCACGTGGCGCCGAACGACGTGTTCAAGTTTCAGACCATGATGAAGCGCAAAGACCCGCCCAAGATGGCCGAGGACAGCCGTGCCTTCATCGCCGACAGCGACGACCGGCCCTTCTTCCTCTACTTCTGCACCACCGAACCCCATCGCAACTTCAACCGGAAGGGATCGGACCCCGTCGACCCGGACGACGTTATTGTGCCGCCCTATCTGCCCGACATCCCCGAATGCCGCGAGGAGTTGGCCCAGTACTACGGGTCGGTGCAACTGGCCGACAAGGGGCTACTCGACCTCATCGGCATTCTCAAGGAGACGGGTCACTGGGACGACACCCTCATCATCTACGTGTCCGACAACGGCATCGCGTTCCCCGGCGCCAAGACGAACCTCTACGACCCCGGCATGCGACTGCCCTGCGTCGTGCGCGATCCCTACCAGGACAAGTCGGGTACCGTGTGCAACGCCATGGTCAGTTGGGCCGACATCACGCCGACCATTCTGGATTTCGCGGACGCCACGCCCAAAGACGCCGCGTTCCACGGCCGGTCGTTCCTGCCCGTGCTTGACGAACCCGATCCTGAAGGCTGGGACGAAGTCTACGCGTCGCACACCTTCCACGAGATCACCATGTACTACCCCATGCGCGTGGTCCGTACGCGGCGTCACAAACTCATATGGAACATCGCCTACGGTCTGGAGTACCCCTTCGCCTCGGACCTGTGGGCTTCGGCTACGTGGCAAGGCGTCCTCGAACGCGGCATGAAGGATTACGCGTCGCGGCCCGTTGATGCCTATCTGCACCGGGACGAATTCGAGTTGTACGACCTTCAAAAGGACCCGCTCGAAGTACGCAACCTGGCCGACGATCCCGCCCATGCCGACCTGCTTGACCGCATGAAGCAACGCCTGCGCGCCTTCCAGAAACGCACCAAGGACCCCTGGGAAGTGAAATGGGAGCACGAGTAGGGCGGGGGAGCCTCCGCGTTATCGACCACGGAAAGCACGGAACACACGGAAGCTGAACGAGAGCGGCTCGTTCCGTACTACTACCCGTCAGAATCTTGTTCTCCCAGCAAGAAGTTTGTCTGCGGAGTGCAGGGAGCATACCCTCTCCGTCATCCTGGGCAACGCGAAGGATCTCGCACTCCAGGATAGTTGCTGGGTGAACGAGATCCTTCACTTCGTTCAGGATGACGCTGGGGTGGTGTCGCCGCCGTGCGGAAGTTCTTGTCTGGTGTGGGACCGGCGCCCTCGCCGGTCATCGCCCCTCCAGACAGTCGGTGGGCAGTGCGCCTTCCCCTTTTGGTTGCGGCTATGCCGCGCTAAGTGGTCGGTGTGTTCCGTGGTTCGGCAGTCCCTGGGAGCTGTTGGATTCGAGGCCACGCATGAAGTCCGGGAATCGCTCCCCGCCCGGTCAACCCTCGCTGCAGGATGCTCCGCAGGCGAAGCAGGAGTAGCAGCGGTGGTGGGCGAGCATGATGCGGTAGTCCATGCTCTTGGCCAGGTCGGGGCCGAGATCGTAGTCGTCATCGTCGTCGACGAGCGTACACGCGTAGACGCGCACCGCACCGCCTTTCTTCACGATCATCTTGCTGAAGGAACACATGAACCGCGACCGGCTTTCCTCGGTGTGGTAGGTGGTCATGCAGTTTTTGGTGATGTGCGGGACGCCGCCGGGATGGGCGCCGGGGCCGTAGAAGTCGGGAAAGACGACGATGTGGGTGTCGAGAGGAAGACCGGCCCGCTCGAAGAAGGGCCTATACGCGCGGTCGACGGCCTCCTTGTCCTCGTCCTTCTGAGCGAGACGTGCGATAGACACGGGAAACCCGGCCCGGTGCAATTCGCCAAGGGTGTCGAGGGCCAGTTCAAAGCTCCCCTCGCCACGACCTTCATCGTTCCTTGCCGCGTCCGGGAAATCGAGACTGACCCGGAGCTTGAGCGAGTTGGGTTTGTCGAGGAAGGGAACGATTTTCGGCAGGCGCTTTGGCAGCGACCCCGTTCCGTTCGTCAGGACCAGACACGGCCGATGATCGAGTGCGAAGTCCAGCATGTCGATCAGGTGGCGGTTCACGAAAGGTTCCCCGCCGGTGAACGAGAACTGCGTCACGCCGAGATCGATGGCCGCCTCCATGAACGGCAACGCTTCGTCGAAAGAGATCTGTTCGATACGGGTATCGCCCGGCTTCGATCCTTCGAGACAGAAGGGACACGAAAGGTTGCAGATGGATCCCGTGTGGAACCATAGCTCCTCAAGGCCGCGGGGCTGGATGTAGCCCCGAGGATCGCCCTCCGGCGTCGTCAGCCAAGACGGCTTCGTCAGGTGATAGCGCGTCTGTTCCTCTGATCGAAGCATTCTGCTAGATACCAACTCTGTTCGGTCGTCCTGAATTCCATGGGAAGCCAGATCTGACCAGATATCGCATTGGTTTCGACGGCTCCCGGTTGAGTATCATGTCCTTTTGGGCCTTGCAGAATCTAGTACAACGATACACAGGGAAGGCGGAGAGTCATGAGTAGTACGCAGTCTGACCGTTTCGTCGGCGCGGGATCGAGGATGATTGGATGTGTTGTTCTTGCGGTGTGGGCAGCGGCGTGTGCCCACGCTTCTGAGGGGACGATTGCGGCGACGGGCGGCGACCCGCTCTTTCCCATCGGGTTCTACGAGTTGCCGGGTGACGACGCGGAACTCAAACGCATGGCGGACGCGGGAATCAACCTGATCCGATGCGGTAGCCGCGCCGATCTGGACCGCGCGGGAGCGGTGGGCATGATGGGATGGGTCCCGCTGGGCGTCCATTCGGGGCCGACGGATGGCTTGCGCGACCGAATCAACTCGCTGAAGGACCATCCGGCCCTGGCGCTGTGGGAAGGCCCGGATGAGATCATCTGGCATAAGACGGCCATGTTGGCCGCCAACGGTAAGGATGGAATGGAGGGCCAGGATTGGTGGCGGCAGACGCCAAAGGCGGTGGCGCACGCACGTGCGGAAACGGGGCAGGTCATCCCCAATATGCGTGCCGGAGTGACGCTGCTCAAGGAACTGGATGCGTCGGATCGTCCCTTCTGGATGAATGAGGCGTTGTACACGGATGTGGGCTACATGCGGCAATGTCTGGACTTCGCGGACATCATCGGCTGCGACTACTATCCCGTGGGGCCTGGTGAGGGGTGCCTGCCGGGCATGGGGGAGGCAGTGCAACGGTGGCGAGGCATCGGACGGGACATGCCCGTATGGATGGTGCTGCAGGCCTTCGCATGGAGCGAACTCGACGCGAACAGCACCGCGGATCCCGTGTACCCCACCTTCGCCGAATCCCGCTTCATGGCCTATGACGTGATTGTCCACGGCGCCGATGCGATTCTGTATTGGGGATCGCACTATCTGAAATCGGCGGCATGCCGTGAGGCGATCTACGCGGTGACCAGCGAGTTGGCGGCGCTCCAACCGTTCCTCGTTGCGAAGGAAGAAAAGGGTGTTCAGGTAGCCTTGGTTGAGATGGGAGGCGGTGAAGGCAAGAAAGGCGTCAGACACTCGGCTCGGCGCGCTGGCGACGATTGGCTGATCATCCTCGTCAACGAAGACGACGACAAGCATATGGGCGTTGAAGTCTCAGGCCTCGAAGGCCTGGAAGACGATGAACTGGCGCTGCTGAGGAAGATGACCGACCGTTTCGGGATTACCGAGAAACATTTCCCGAGGATTTTCAACAAACAGTCCTATACGGACGAACAAATCGCGGAAATCTTCCAGGACCTGAAGAAAAAGGACCTTCATTATAGTTTCATCCTGGACCTGATCGCCATGGCCCTGGCGGACGGCGTTATTCTCGATCCGGAGAGGATGATGTTGGTGCAAATCGTCGAACTGATCGGGATCGATCGCGTGGAGTTCCACAACCTGATCAATTTCGCCCAGGCGACGTCCAGCCTGG
>JAAEQP010000787.1 GCA_024231375.1 bacterium
AGACCTGGACGCGCCGCATCGCAGAGGTCGTCGAGCGCATCTCAGAGTTGGCGGCGTCCACACCGCTAGCCGTGCGACACGCCGAATTCATCGAGACACTACGCCGAGGCGACAGCGTCTACGTCGTCCCGTTCAAGCGCGAGGGCGTTGTCGAACGCATTCGTCGCAAACGCGAAACCATCGTCGTCTTCCTCGACAGCAAGCAAGTCGAAGTTCCGTTCCAGGACGTTGGACGCCCCGACCAGACCATTTCCTGATTCGCCTCAGCGGCGCCCCGCGCAACGCGGAGATTCCTGGAAAACAGCGGATCTCGGTCTCGGCCTGGTAGCCACACTTCCTGCACATCGCCCGACTGGAAGCACGGCAAAGCCCCGTTTTTAGTACTGGTAACGCGGCTAGGCGTGAGACCCAGGCACGATCGCCCGAGTGTTTCTTTCCCGGTTCCATCTGCTCGCTGCCTTGAGACCCAAGCCATTATGAGACCCGTTTCGTGCCTCTTGGGGAATACACGTCCCGGACGTGCGAC
>JAAEQP010000788.1 GCA_024231375.1 bacterium
CCTCACCCTGCCCTCTCCCGCTGGGAGAGGGTAAGAGGTGGAGAAGAGCCTTCGCCCTGCCCTGTCCCTCCTGCGGCGGGCAAGCCCGTCGGGAGAGGGTAAGAGATGGTGGGTTCGGTCGGACCCGTTTTATGTATCATTGTGCGCTCGTAGTGCGCATGGGCGCTGGTATTACCGGGCGCCCGAATGAAATGGCGGAATGCCGGCACAACCATGAGGCTGTGAACCATGCGAATTACCGAGATCAAGAACGACGCGGATTACCGCGCTGCCGAAGACCGAATCGCGGGGCTGACGGCGGACGCCCATGCGGATGCGGCGATGCAGGAACGCGAAGAAGCAACGCAGGCGATTGTCGATGCGGTCCGTGCCCGGGGCGATGCGGCCGTGGCCGAGTTCACCGAGCGGTTTGACAAGGTCGCGTTGCGGCCGGACGAATTCGAGGTGTCCCAAGACGAGATCGACGCGGCCATGACTAGCGTCGATAGCGGGTTGCTGGACGCGCTCAGACGGGCGCACGCCAATATTAAGGCGTTTCACGAGAAGAATCTGCGCCAGTCGTGGGAAGAGCGTAGTGACGACGGTACGGTGATGGGGCAGCGGGTGAGTCCCGTCGCGAGCGCGGGCGTGTATGTGCCCGGAGGCACGGCCTTCTACCCATCGTCCGTGCTGATGAACATTGCGCCGGCGCGCGTGGCGGGGGTGGACGAGATCGTGATGGTGTCGCCTCCTTCGTACAACGGCACGATCTTGCCGCTCGTGTTGGCGGCGGCTCGGATTGCGGGCGCGACGCGGGTGTTCCGCGTGGGCGGCGCGCAGGCCGTGGCGGCGTTGGCGTATGGTACGGACACCATCCCCGCCGTGATGAAGATCACGGGGCCCGGCAATATGTTTGTGATGTTAGCGAAGCGGTTCGTGTCGTCTTTCTGCGCCATTGACACCGAAGCGGGTCCCTCCGAGGTGGTGGTGATGGTGGACGACAGCACGGACCCGGCCCGCGCGGCGGCAGAATTGCTGGCGCAAGCGGAACACGATGTGGACGCGGTGGCGATTTTGGTGTCGACCTCTCGCACCAAGGTGGACGAGGTCATGGCAGCGGTGAAAGCCGAAACGGCGAACCTGTCGAGGGCCGACATCATCCGGCAGGCGTTGGCGGACTTCGGCGAGGCGTTTGTGGTGCGGGATGCGGCGGAAGCGTCGCGCCTCACCAACACCATCGCGCCCGAACACTTGTCCATCCAGACCGAGGACTCCATGGCTACGTTCGACACCATATCGAACGCGGGCGCGGTGATGATTGGCGGGGAGACCCCCGTGGCGGTGACCGACTACTACGCGGGGCCGAACCACATTCTACCCACGGGTCGCCGGGCACGGTTCTCGTCGCCTCTGACGACCGAGGATTTTCGGAAGGTGACGAATTTCGTGTCCTACTCGGCGGAGCGCTTGAAGCGGGATGCGGATGATATTATGCGGCTGGCCACGGAAGAGAAGCTCACGGCCCATGCGCGGGCGGTGGAAGTGCGGCTGTAGGTTCAGATACGATCAGCGCCGCACTCGGACCGGTTCCGGGTGCGGCGTTTTCATCATAGTGGAGGTCATGACGTGAAGTATGGTCGCGCCATTCTGAAAGACGTCGAGGGATACGTGCCCGGGGAGCAACCCAAGGGCGGCGACGTCATCAAACTGAATACGAACGAGAATCCGTATCCGCCGTCGCCCAAGGTGGCCGAAGCGTTGGTGGCGCTCGGGCCGGACGCGATGCGGAAGTATCCGGACCCGGTATCGGGCGCTTTGCGCGAAGCGTGTGCCAAGCAGTACGGGTACGACGGCGCGGAGTGGGCCATTGCCGGGAACGGGATGGACGAACTGCTTGCGCTGGTGATCCGCACGTTCGTCGACCCGGGCGATGCGATTCTGACGACCTATCCCACCTACACCCTCTACGAAACGCTGGCGGACCTTCACGGCGCGCGGATTGTGGGCGTGGACCTGGACGATGGGTACCAGTTGCCCGAGGCGTTCTTCACGACCCCGGCGCGCATTGCCATTCTGCCTCGGCCGAATGCGCCCACGGGCGTGTGCGCGCCGCGAGAGACGGTGGAACGGCTGTGCCGCGAATTCGACGGGATCGTGGTGATCGACGAGGCGTATGTGGACTTCTCTGACGATAATTGCATGGATTTCCCGAAACGGTTTGAGAACGCCATCGTCATGCGAACCTTCTCGAAATCCTTCAGTCTCGCCGGCGCGCGGTTGGGTGTGGCGGTGGCCCAACCCGAGATCATTGGTGAGTTCCTGAAGACAAAGGATTCGTACAACCTCAACGCCTTCACCCAAGCGGCGGGACTGGCGGCCATCTCCGACTATGCGTATATGGAACAGAACGCCGCGAAGATTCGGGCGACCCGTGCGCGGCTCACTGCGGCGTTGCGCGAATTCGGATTTCGCGTGCCCGATTCGCAGTCGAACTTTGTGCTCGCCCATTGGGACGGATCGCCTTCCGCGCAGGGGATCTTCGAGACCCTGAAATCCCGCGCGATCCTGGTTCGGTACTTCGGTGCGCGTCGTCTGGACGGCGCACTGCGGATCACCGTGGGCACGGATGACGAGACCGACGCCCTCCTTGCTGCGCTTCGTGATATCATTGGGTGAACGCTCAAGGTTAGTCGCTGAGGCAAGAGATCCCTCGACTTCGCTCGGGATGACGTGGAGGGTATGTGCGGGATACGAGGAGCATGCCCACTCCGTCATGCTGAGCGCCAGCGAAGCATCTCGCGCTCGTGATTGGTCGCCGGGGAAACCAGATTCTTCGCTTCGCTCAGAATGACGGGAACGCCCAATCAACCTGCCTTGGTCGCGCATATGCCCCGCTATGATATCATTGGGTGAAAGCTCAAACGCGGAGGATATCCATGAGGCGTGTTGCGTTGTTTGCCCTGGCAGCCATTGTGCTGCAAGGGGCTTCGTGTCAGACCGGACCTTTCAATCAAGACCCATTCGACGACACGCGTAATCTGTCCGATGCGCTTCCGGTCATTCCTGGCGCTGAAGGGTTCGGGACAGATACGCCGGCGGGCCGAGGTGGCGATGTCATCCGTGTGACGAACCTCAACGATGAAGGTCCCGGCAGTCTGCGGGCGGCATTAGCCACACCCGGACCGCGGACGATTGTATTCGAAGTGGCGGGCGTGATAGATACCAACCGCGTGATGGCCGTCCATCATCCGTTCGCGACCGTAGCGGGGCAAACCGCGCCGTCGCCGGGCATTACCATTATCGGCGCGGGCGTTGTGGTGGTCACGCACGACGTGCTGATTCAGCATATCCGTGTTCGGGTCGGCGACCGGGTTGACGGTCCCGATCCTGGTGGCCGCGATGGCATGGCGGTCACGGGGACGCCGGACGGCGCCACGGACGCCTGCAATGTGGTGTTCGACCATTGCTCGGTGAGTTGGGCGGTGGACGAGGGATGCAGCACGTGGTATCCGGGCGTGCGGGACGTGACGTTCCGGCAGTGCATCATCGCTGAGAACCTGTCGCGTGCCATCCACCCCAAAGGCGAGCATTCCAAAGGGCTGCTCATCGGGGACCACAGCCGCCGGGTCAGCGCCATTGGCAACCTGATGGCCCACAACATGCGGCGAAATCCCCTCATCAAAGGCGACGTTAGCGCGCTGGTGGTGAACAACCTCATCTACAACCCGGGCCAAGTGGCCATTCACTTCAGCGACCCTGAAGGCATGGGGCCTGCCCGCGCCACCATCATCGGAAACGTGCTCATCAAAGGTCCCAACACCAGATTGGGCGTGAACGTGATCAGCACATCCTTTGACACCAAGCCCGGCACGCGAATATTCGGAGCGGACAACGGTGTTGCAGATAGGTTGGACAAGGGTGGCGCGGTAACGGCCAAGGCCAAGCTGATAAACACCACCGACCCACCGGTCATGGTAGAGCCGTTGACACCCTTGGGTTCCGGCGAGGTGGTGGAATGGGTGCTTGCCACGGCGGGGGCGCGTCCCGCGGACCGAGACGAGACGGATGTGCGGGTTGTGCGTAGCGTACGGAATGGTACGGGCGGCATCATAGACAGTCAGAACGAGGTCGGCGGTTTTCCGGGCGGTCCGCCCGTGGTGCGGCCGCTGGTGTTGCCGGACGACCCGTCGGGCGACGCGGACGGTGACGGATATACGAATCTGGAAGAATGGTTGCACGAGTTCTCGGCAGAGGTCGAGGGCATCGCCAGATAAGAAGAACTTGGAGGCAGACCAATGAAACGCACTGCATTGATCGTGCTTGCGGCGGCCATGCTCACCGCAACGATGGGCTGCGCGACGTTCGAGGGGCTCAACCTCGTCTCGACGGCGGATGAAGTGGCGATTGGAGGCAAGGTCGCTGAAGAGGTCGAGAAGAAGGAGACGATTCTGGCCGACGCGGCGATGCAGACCTACGTGCAGAACATCGGCGCGCGTTTGGCGGCCCTTGCCCCACGCAAGGACGTTACCTATTCGTTTAAGGTGATCGACAACCCCGACACGGTGAACGCGTTCGCATTGCCGGGCGGCAAGATGTACCTCTACACGGGTTTGATGAAGCTCTGCGGGAATGAGGCCGAGTTGGCGGGTGTGATGGCCCACGAGATCGCCCACGTGGCGTCGTACCATCACGGGGAAAGCATGACTCGGCAGGGGCTCGTGAGCATGGCGATGAGCCTCGTTCTCGGAAGCGACCCCTCAACGACGGCCCAGGTGGTTGCGGGGTTGGCGGGTATTGGCGCGACGGGCGTGGAGGCACGATACAGCCGGGGCAACGAGCAGGAAGCGGACCAGCTTGGGATGACCATCCTGTATCAGGCGGGCTACAACCCGAACGCCATGATTACGTTCATGAACAAGATGTTGGCGGAGGAGAAGCGGAAGGGCGGGGGACATCCGTTGCCCATCTTTGCCTCGCATCCGCCCACCACGGACCGGTTGCAGTATCTCCGGACGTTGGAGGCGTCGATCCCGGCCGATCTGCGGGCGTCGGGCAGGTTGAATGCGTACCGGTACAAGACGTCGGTGCTGAATAAGATTCAGTAGGTAGGGGGAGGTTCGGCAGCGGGGACGATGGGGCTGCTGAAGAGGGGCTAGATCTCTCGCGAAGCCCGCAGAAAAAGGCCAGGGACAGTCCCGTCTCGCTGCGCTCGCTTGGTACAGTCCCGGCTTTTTCGCTCGGGACAGGTCCCCGTTTCGTTACGGTGGGGTGATGGCTCCGAGCACCACGGCGCTTCGGGCGCCGGTCGCGTTGGGCACGTTGGACGGTGTGCCGCACAGCGTTTCATTGCCAAGAATGGCGAATACCATGGATTCGCGTGCGTCCGACGGAATGCCGTAGTCATCTGTCAGGCGAATGGGGATGTTGGGAAGCTCTTCGCCGATCCACCGCATGAGCGTGGCGTTGTGTGCGCCGCCGCCCGAGGCAATGATCTCCGAGATTCCGCCGCCCGGCAGGACGAAGCGCCGCACGGCGTCGGCGATGGTGTGGGCCGTCAACCGGGTGACCGTCGCTAGCACATCATCGTTCTCGACTCCGCCGAACTCTCGCAGGATGGGAGAGAGGAGCATCTCGGGACCGAACTCCTCGCGGCCGGTGCTTTTGGGTGGCGTTCGGTCGAAGTAGGGATGGTCCAGCAACCGCGCGAGCAACGGTTCGGACACGGTGCCTCGTGCCGCGCCCGCGCCGTCCGTGTCCATGGTTTCTGTGCCGTTGGAGAGCAAGGCGGCCGCGCCGTCGATGATCATGTTGCCGGGGCCTGTGTCGAAGGCAATAACGCGGTCCAACTCGGGCGGAACGATTGTCAGATTGGCGATGCCGCCGATGTTGAGCGTTGCGACCGTGGCGTCTTGGCGGTGGAAGAGAATCCAGTCCGCATAGGGCACAAGGGGCGCACCCTGGCCGCCGGCGGCCATGTCGCGTTGCCTGAAATCGGAGACTACGGGGAGGCCCGTACGTTCGGCAATTGCGGCTGCTTCGCCGATCTGGAATGTTCCCTGGGGCGGGTAGTGGGCGAGGGTGTGGCCGTGTGATGCGACGAAATTCACGTCGACCTGTTTGGGACGGACGCGTTCGATGGCGGATGCGGCAGCCTGGGCAAGTTGATTGCCCACGTCGGCGTTGAGCAGCGTGATGTCGCGGGCAGACTTGTCAGGCGCGAGAAGGCGTTCCCGAAGCGGGTCGGGGTAGGGCGTGGTGTGGAAATCCAGGAGTTCGGCACGCAGTCCAGGGCCGGTGCCCTCGATGCGGACGACGGCGGCATCGACGCCGTCGCACGACGTGCCCGACATGAGGCCGACACCCACGCGGTGAGAGCGGTCCTTGAGAGTGGTCCCGTGTTCCATGGCGTGGACTGTAGCACAGGCGGCGGTGGTGGCGGAAGAATCGGACGTATGGGACCGATAGGACCATTGCGCGGGAAGAGAAGGGGGATGGTGCGTGCTCGACGCGGCCGGGTGCGGGGCTCGACACATCCAATGGCATCACCGGAGAACATGGGGGTTGCCGTAACTGACTTTCTGGGCTATAACAGGGAAGGAGGGTCGCGAGGGTTTCGGCATTCACAATGGTCTTGGAGGGTTATGTATGAGCGACGATCTCAGCGCGCGATTTGAGCAGGCGGCGGAGGAAGTGAAGGGACTGTCCAAACCACCGGACAACGAGATGCTGCTCAGTCTGTACGGGTTGTTCAAGCAGGCGAGTAAGGGTGACTGTGAGGGGAAACGGCCCGGCATGATGGATTTTGTGGGACGGGCCAAGTACGACGCTTGGGCCGCGCGGAGCGGTATGACGAACGAGGAAGCGATGGCGGAGTACATCCGCGTCGTGGCGGAATTGGTCGCCGCGGACGGCTAGTGGCGGCTTGATAGAATGTGAAAGCCGGGCGGCTGGAGTTTAGACTCCGGCCGCCCGGTTGCTTCGTGCTGTGCGTGCGCCGATCAAGACCCCTCACCCTGCCCTCTCCCGATGGGAGAGGGTAAGAGCGCGCGCATGTGTCGCTATACGAGGTCGATGATGGAACCGCTTTCGGCGGATTCGATGGCGGCCAGGCTGACCTTCAGGCTCTTGACCGCGTCGGCGTAGTCGCTGCGGACCGCGGAGAAGTCGCCGGTCTTGACGGCGTTGATGAAGGTGGCGTCGAGCAGGGGCGAGGTGTCGGCCTCGATGACTTCCGTCTTCAGTTCGTCGCCTTCTTTTCGGATGATCTCCATCTTGCCGAAATCGATTTTCAAGCGGAAATCGGATGCGAAGATGTCGAAGATGACGTCCCACATGTACGGAACCTGACACGAACACGTGAAGGTGGCGGGAATGCCGGATTCGAATCCCATAAGGAGCGTGGTGGCGTCCCATATGTTGTATTCGTGGAGGTCGAGGCCCGCGGCGGTGTCGTCGACCGATCCCTTGCCCAAGGCAGTGGCGTCCAGGGTGTCGGCGCTGACCTTGGCGCCGGTGCGTTTGGCGGCAGCGACCCATTCCACGTCGCCGAGGACGTAGCGCATGAGGTCGATGAGGTGCGTGGCCTGCTCAACGATTTGGCCGCCGGAGAAGGCCATGCGCGTGTACCAGCCGCCGATGGCGCCACACACGTAGTGGGCGTTGACCGAATTGACGAATGTGCCCGCGAGCATTTCCTTGGCTTTGTCCATGATGTCGAGGTACCGGATCTGGTAGCCGACGCAGGTGCCGATTCCGCGCTTCTGCACGCGATCAAGGATGTCCTCGGCGAGGTCCAGGTGCGTCGATAGCGGTTTCTCGACGAAGAAGGGAAGCCCCTTGTGGATCACGTCGACTTCGGGTTCGCCATGCTGATGGGGCGGGATCGAGATGTAGCAGCAGTCGAGGTCCCGCTCGGCCAGCATGGTCTTGTGGCTGGCGTAGGCCTTTGCCCCGTGTTTCTCAGCGGTGGCCTTGGCTTTGGAGAAGTCGATATCCGCAACGGCGACGACGTCCGCATCCGGCACGTCCTTGATCATGTCGAGGTGCCAGTTGGCGTTGCCCCCAGCGCCGATGAATCCGATTTTCACTGCCATGATGGTTCCCTTTCCGTGCGCCGGGTTTCGGCGCGTGTTGTCGATAGCTTTGGGTATGATACAGGACCGACGCTGGGAGAAATCAAGGGTAAATCGGTGATTCGACGGGGAACCGCGGGGGATGGTATTCTGAGCCGCAACGGGATGGTGGGGGTGGTTCAGGCACCGGGCTTGAAACCGCACGAATACGGGGATTCTATCGGATGAATGTGTTGCTGGGCGCTGCCAAGTGGGTGATGGACGGGGTCCTTTGGGGACCGATCATGATCGTGCTGCTGGTGGGCACGGGCGTGTACCTGACGGTGCGCCTCGGGTTCCTCCAGATTCGGTTCTTCAAGCACGGCGTCAAGTGCATTACGGGCGCGTTCGACGACCCGAATGAGGAAGGCGACGTCTCGCATTTCCAGGCCTTGTCGGCGGCGTTGGCGGCGACCATTGGCACAGGCAACATCGCGGGCGTGGCAACGGCGATTGCTTTGGGTGGACCGGGGGCGGTGTTCTGGATGTGGATGACGGCCCTGATCGGCATGGCCACGAAATTCGCCAGTTGCACCTTGGCGTTGCGCTACCGGCACATTGCCGCTGATGGCACCGTGGCCGGAGGCCCCATGCACTACCTGACAGACGGGTTGGGCTTGCGGTGGCTGGGCGTGCTGTTCGCCCTGTTCGCGGGCTTGGCGTCGTTTGGGATTGGGTGCGCGGTCCAATCGAACTCCGTGGTGGACGGGTTGCTCAGCCTGTTCCCGAGCGCCATGGACGGACCCCGGATTCCCGAATCGGTCGCGGTCGTTGGCGGTACGCTGATCATCAAACCTGCTATCGGGTTGGTACTTGCCGTGCTGGTGGGAATGGTCATCCTGGGCGGCATCAAGCGTATCGCCACGGTGGCGTCGCGGATTGTGCCGTTCATGTGTGTCGTGTACGTACTGGGCGCGCTGATTATTCTGGCGCGGAACGCCGGAGCGGTGCCGGGCGCGTTTGCCCAGATCTTCGAGTATGCGTTCAGTCCGCTGGCTGTTGGCGGCGGCTTCGTAGGGGTGGTGATGCAACGGACGTTGCGCATGGGCGTGGCGCGGGGCGTGTTCAGCAACGAGGCCGGGTTGGGATCGGCCCCCATGGCTCATGCGGCGGCGAAGACCAAGGAACCCGTGCGCGAAGGGTTCGTGGCCATGCTGGGACCCTTCATCGACACCATCGTGGTATGCAGCATGACAGCGCTGGTCATCATCGTGACGGGCGCGTGGCAGGTGAAATCCGCTGACGGCGAGTTGCTGTACGGACCGGGCGGAAAGGGCCTGCCCATGATGGCGGAAGTGAACGGAGACAGCGTCCGGGTGGTCGGATCGTTGGGCGAAGACGGCCAACCCTTCGTCGACGCGGACGGCGACTACTACCCGGTCCCCACCGGCGCGGCCTTGACGGCGTCGGCCTTCGAGCAAGGCCTGGGCCACAAGGCGGGTGCGATCATTGTGGCGCTGGGAATCATGTTGTTCGCCTACTCGACGATGATCTCCTGGTCATACTACGGCGATCGATGCTGGTTGTATCTACTTGGCGAGGGCGCCGTGAAACCGTACCGGCTGGTGTTCTGCGTGTTCGTCATCGTGGGTACCGTGAGCGGGTTGGAGTTCATCTGGAATCTGGCGGATAGCCTGAACGCGCTGATGGCCATCCCGAACCTGGTGGCCCTGCTGGGGCTGGGCGGGGTCGTGGCGGCGGAGACGAAGGACTACGTGAAGCGCATGAAGGAGCAGGAACTGCTGTAGGGCGTGGGCCGCACGTCCCGGCCTACGTCGGCTGTCGCCCCGCTTCCAGGAATATAACGGACACTTTGGTGGAGACTCCGTGTGACGTGCAATAGACGGAAGCCTGGTGGCAGGATCCTGCCCGGCATTGCGAGACGACGTGCTGTTCTGTTGATCGCCGTGACGTGGCTCCTGTCCGCCTCGGCGGACACTGGTGCGCAACCCACGGCCTGGAGTCTCGAGAACGGCTGGCTCGCGGGCACGTGTGAGGGGAAGCCCGTCACGAGTGCCTGTGAAGACCCCGCGGTGAACGTGACGGTCGATGACACCCCGTTGCTGTCCAACGGCGAAGCCTGTGAACTGACACGCGAATCCGACGGTTCGCTTGTGGCGGTGTACGACACCCCACGCGGCCGTCTGACTGACCGGTATGCGCCATTCCCCGAGTTGGGTCCAAATGCCTGGATGCGATCGCTTACCTACACCAACACCTCGGATGCCTCGCAAGACCTGTGCAGCGCCACCATGCGTGTACGGCCCGTTCGGCCTGAGACTGGGTGCGACTGGAATCCCCGTTACTTCTGGTTCGGCGAGACCACGGCGGGTCCTGCGGTCTGCGTCAGTTACCACAGCGTGACCGACAGCTACGGTCTGAGTATCGACGGCGAGGGGAGGCCGGGGCACCGCGTCACCGCGCGCTGGCGGCTGGCGCCGGGGCAGGAGGCCGTTGTCGGACGGCAGGGCATCTGGTTGGCGCGTGCAGACGCGGAAGCCTATCGAGAGGAAGTTCAGCGTTGGTACGAGGCGGTCGGGATTCGGGTGCCTGCGGTGCCGGACTGGTTGCCGGGCGCCATCCTGTACGAGGTGAACGCGGGTGGCCATGTGGACGCGCGGTTCAGCAACGTGGGCGGGTTCGACCGGCTGGCGCGCCAGATACCGTATCTGGCCGACTTGGGCGTGACGGCCGTGTGGTTGCAGGGGGTCCACGAACATAAGGTCGGGCCCGATCCGGTCAAGGGCGGCTGGAACCTGTACGGACCCCGCGACTTCTCGCGGGTCGATGCGATCCTGGGCGGCCCAGATGCGCTGAAACGGTTAACTGAAGCGTTTCGTGATAGTGGGATTCATGTAATCGGCGAGATTGTGCCTCACGGCTGGCTGTCGAAACAGGCCACGGAGCTGAAGGATTGGTGGACCGTGCGGCGCGATGGCGAGCTGCAACGGAACTGGGGCGGCTCGGGCATGGACTATGCCTCGCCGGAATGGCAGAGCGTGATGCGGGACGCCGTGGCCATGTTGGCGGTGGAATACGGCATGGAAGGGGCGCGCATCGACGTGGCGGACGGGTCGGGTCCCAACTGGGGATCGCCGCGCACGAACCACGCGTCCTATTCCACGCGGGGCGGGTCGCTGGAGATGCTGCGCGCGATCCGCGAAGGCCTGTCGCTGGGTGTTGCCGACCCTGTGCTCATCCCCGAAAGTTGGAACACGCCGGAGATGTTCGGCGAGGCGGCCGTGGGCTACGGGCATGCCGGATGGTTTCTGTACGGCCGGGACTTGCCGCATCTGCGTTCCGAACCCGCTGAACTGGTCCGCACCTTGCGCGACTTCTATGAAACTGACCGGGGGAGCCACCCCAAGGGCGCGCGGATTCTGCGCACGCTGAACAATCACGACACGGTGGTCCATTTTGGGCGGATTCAGCATCGGTATGGCGCGGGGCTGGC
Organism: bacterium; assembly: GCA_024231375.1. The sequence goes on from JAAEQP010000788.1 coordinate 11,545, forward strand.
CCGCGCGCTCTACGGCGTGTGCCTGATGACGCCGGGTGTCCCAATGATGTACCAGGAAGAGGAAATCGGCAACTACGAGGCCATCCGCCGCTTGAACTGGGCGCGCCGGTGCGTGCCCGAGTTTGTGGATGGCGAAGCTGACTATCTCTCTGTGGACGCAGGGGATACGGTATTCGCGTGTCTGCGTAGTATGGGGGAGAGGCATGCGCTAGGGTTGAGCAATCTGTCGGGCGAACGCGTGTCGCGGAGCATCGCGTTGCCTGAAGACGTCGCCGCCACGTGCGACCGTGCATACGATGCGGTATCGGGCCGGAGGGCTCCAGTGCGGGACGGAGCGTTCGAGTGGACGCTGGAACCGTACGGGACAGCCTTGCTGCGGTTGGGCATGGAGCCGGTGGAGATGCGTCTGGCGCGCGCGTACGGGGGAGAGGTGCCGTCGGTGGATGCGGCGGCATCGGCGTTCTCGGCGACAATGGCCGAAGACCGGGTCCTGATACGTGCAGGAACACTTGTGGCCGAGTTGGCGGCGGGACCGGGGCCTTGGACCCCGATCGACAGCGAGTTGAGCCTGTATCGGAGCCCCTATGGAACGGTATCGTGGAAGTCCGCAGTAGATCGGTTCGAGTTCTCGGTAACGCTGGATGAGTCCGCGACGAACTGCTGGCCCGAGTTGCGCGTGTTCAATGCAGACCGGTGGTTGGTGTCGGGGCGAACAGCGCTGCTGGACGACCGCGTGATGCGTCGGCATTTCCGGTTTCCGGCCGAGGCGGACTACGCGTGGGACAAGTCCATGGCGTGGGGACCGTGGCCCCATCATGAACTCTACGACCATTGCGCGCCGACGGGGCGTTTGTGGGAGTCGGTGGTCGAGCCTTTGCACCCGGAATGTCCGACCGTGGCCTTCCAGGATGGTGACGGTGTCGGACTGGTGGTCGACGGCATCGCGAGTTCCGCCCGGCATCTGTTGCTCACCGACCGGTGCGGCGAGGAGGGGCCCCCCGAGCCCTATGGATTGGCGCTTCGGTTCTACGGGCGCGACCCGGATCTTGCGCCTCGAACGGCCACGTTCGGGATGGGTCAACCCTGGTCAATGGACACCTACCCAGCGGAATCGCAAGGCGCGCAGACGCTTGCTTTTTCGTTATATCTCGCGGAAAACGGCGATATCCGAAAGGCCCTGGACGCGCCGCGACTGCCTGTGCCCGTGGGCGTGTCCGAGAAACGTGAGGGTGGCCAGTTCAACGCGGCCCATGACGCTACCTGGTACGTTGACCCCGGCGTGGTCACGTGGTCGGGGCTGGCGGCCGTTCAGGGTCGGTACCGGATTCGGCTTGAGCTGCGCCACAGCGAGGTGTCCGAAACCGGGACGGATCTGGACGATGCTTACGTGGTGACCTTGGATGGCGTGGAATTGGCGCTGGAATGGGTGACGCGTAACACCTTCAACACGGGGAACGCCTATTTCGGTCATGCGCTGACCGCGCCTGTGGATTTGAGCGACGGGCCGCACACATTGGGTATCGCCACGAAGAAGACTTGGTGCGCCATGCGGGGCGGGTTTCATCTGGTGGCTGCTGAGTAGCCTGGCGACGACCTGAGCAGTTCCCGGACTCGGAATCGGACATGAAGTCTGAAGACCCCTCACCCCAACCCTCTCCCGCTGGGCGAGGGGGCGAGCCCGTTGGGAGAGGTGATTTCAGAGAGTCCTGTGAGTCGTCGTCGACGCACGGGAGACTCTGGTGTATGATGGGGCACTAGGTTTTCGGTTTTTGGGGACATCTCTGTAGCTGTAGGAGTGGGGGGCGGTCTGCTGTCTCCGGCAAGGGGTTCTGTTTCTGGACGGGTCCCATGCAGGCGTGAAGTTTCGGAGAGTGAGACGGATAGGTAAGACTGCTGATGCGGCGGTGGGAGTGGCACGTGATGGCACGACACGGCAGATTTCTGGAGCAGGTTGTTGCGGTGATCGAGCGGTCGTATGCGGATCGGCCGGATACGCGGGTTGAGTCTCCGAAGATGCTGGTGGATCGGGTGACGGGGGAGGAGCGTGAGTTTGATGTGGTGGTGACGGGGCGGGCTGGACGGCATGAGACGGTGATCGTGATTGAGTGTCGGGATCTGGCGCGGAAGGTGGATGTTGGTGCGGTGGAGGCGTTCCGGGCGAAGTGCCAGGATGTTGGGGTTGCTCCGGGGGTGATGGTGTCGCGGAAGGGGTTTTCGAAGCAGGCGCGGAAGAAGGCGGAGGCGGCGGGGATTGGGTGTCTCGAGCTGCAGGAGGTTGAGTCGCATCCGTGGTTGTTGACGAAGGGGTTGGACCGGATCGCGGTTTCGGCGCTTTCTCAGGAGTGGGTGTTTCCGGAGCAGGATAGGTTTGGGTCTGAGCCTGTTGAGTATCTGGTGGACAGTGGGGAGCCGGTGAGCAAAGAACGGTTTGCGGAGAGTGGGGGGAGGCTCTTGGCTGAGGTTCTTGGGGTGCGGCCGGCGGCGACGGAGGAGGATGAGATCAAGGTGCGGTTGTCGGTGCGGGGTCTGAGGATGCGGGGTGTGAAGAGTGGGGCGGTGGTGGATGTGACGTTGGCTTTGGTGAGGGTGGTCTATCGGGTGGCTTGTGAGTGGGTGCCGTTCACGATGGGGCAGTTGCGGGATTCTGGGAAGGATGAGCGGGTCGCGGATGTGGTGACGGCGCCGGTTTGTGTGGGTGATCGGAGGGGGCATGTGATGATTGTGATGGGTGAGGATGGGGGACGGATTGAGTATGTGGCGGAGGATGAGGATGGGAAGGGGAAGAAGGGGGAGTACGTCTAATGGGTCGTATGGAGTTACCTCGAATTTGCGGACACGTGGGGGCAGATTACTCCAGCCATGAATTGAGCTTCAAAGTTCAGTGGTGTCTGGTAGCCAATGGCGCTATGCAAACGTCGTCGGTTGTAGAAGGTTTCGATGTAG
>JAAEQP010000789.1 GCA_024231375.1 bacterium
AAGAAACTGCGCAAACAGTGTGAGAACTCCAGGGAGGGGCAGAAGCGCTGGGGAGCTGACATGGCGCCCTGCATTGTCATGCGAATCTCCGCCCTCAAGGCCGCTCAGAGCATCGACGATCTCAGCCCTCTTCCACCGCAGAAATGTCACGCATTGAAGGGTAACTGGAAGGGACTGTACGCAATGACTCTTGTCGAGCCTTTCCGGTTGGTATTCGAACTCATCGACGAACCACGGACGGTAGGTGCGGAACCCCATGCATCTGTGGAGTTGATGGGAGTACGCATATTGAGTTATAGAGGACTATCATGGAAAGACTAGACGATAGCCGAGGATTCGCGCCGGATATCGCCATCCCGCCCGGCGAAACCCTCAAGGAAACGATAGATGCCCTTGGGATGACCCAAGTGAATCTTGCCACCCGCATGGGGCGGCCGCTCAAGACCATCAACGAAGTCATCAAGGGCAAGACGGCAATCACGGCTCAAACGGCCACCGAGTTGGAACGTGTACTCGGTGCGCCTGCCACTTTCTGGCTGCGACTTGAGATGGACTATCAGGTTACCCTTGCACGCCTCAAGGAACGGAAGGGTGTTGAGAAGGACATCTCTCTCTTGGAGAGGTTTCCCTATACTGAGATGGCCAAGCTGGGCTGGGTTGAGAAGGTGAGAGACAAGGCCGACCGTGTGCTTCGGTTGCGCTCTTACCTGGGGGTTGCCTCGCTTGACCGGGTGCCGCTCGTCGAAGAGGCCGCTTTCCGAAAGTCTCCCAAACGCAAAGCCTCGCCGGAGGCCCTGAGTGCGTGGATGCGGCAAGGGGAGTTGCTTGCGCAGCATGTGGAGGCCGAGCCCTTCGACAAGAGGAGATTGCTCAAGAACCTCGAGTTGATGCGCGAGCTAACCAGGAAGAGCATAAGGGGCGCCACCACTGAAATGGCGCGGCTGTGTGCGGAAGCGGGCGTGGCTCTGGTGTTTGTTCCTCACTTGGCGAAGACCTACGCAAACGGGGCGGCATTCTGGATAAGCGCTGACAAGGCGGTCATTCAGTTGAGTATCAGGAACAGGTATGAAGACGTCTTCTGGTTCACTCTGTTCCATGAGGCCGGCCACATCGTCAAGCACAGCAAGAAGGAAACGTTCATCGACACGGATTGCGATGCTCAGTCCGAGAGAGAAGGTGAGGCGAACACGTTCGCGGGGAATATCCTGATACCGCCCGGCGATTATGCTGCATTCGTCCGCGCGAGAAGATACTCCGCAGGCACGGTCAGGCAGTTTGCCAAGTCAATCGGCGTATCGGCGGCGGTTGTTGTCGGTAGACTCCAGCATGATGAGTTGCTCCCGCTTACGCACCTGCACGGTCTGCGAAGAAAGCTTGAATGGGCACAGCCTGAGTGAGTGGTTGATGTGGAATGGTGGGCCCGGGAGGACTCGAACCTCCGACCAAGTGATTATGAGTCACCTGCTCTAACCAACTGAGCTACGGGCCCCCCGGATACCGGCTTGAGGGGCGGGGTCGGCGTTAGCGCCCGAGGGTCCAATCGAGAAAAGGCTTCAACTCGCGGGCGCGGGTCGGATGCCGCATCTTGCGCAATGCCTTGGCCTCGATCTGCCGGACGCGTTCGCGGGTGACGTTGAACACGCTGCCGACCTCTTCGAGGGTGCGAGGATATCCGTCGCCCAGGCCGAAGCGCAAGCGAAGTACTTTCTCCTCGCGTTCGGTGAGGCTGCCGAGCACGTCGTCCAACCGCTCCTGAAACACACTGAACGCCGTGGCGTTGGCCGGGGATTCGGCGCCCTTGTCTTCGATGAAGTCGCCGAAATTGCTGTCGCCGTCATCGCCAACGGGGGTCTCGAGGCTGATGGCCTCTTGGGCGATCTTGAGAATGCTGCGGACTTTGTCGGCCGACATCTCCATGACTTCGGCGATTTCTTCGGCGCTGGGTTCGCGGCCGTATTCCTGAACCAACCTGCGGCTGGTGCGCACGAGCTTGTTGATGGACTCGATCATGTGCACGGGGATGCGGATGGTGCGGGCCTGGTCGGCGATGGACCGCGTGATGGCTTGCCGAATCCACCAGGTGGCGTAGGTGCTGAACTTGTAGCCGCGTTGGTACTCGAACTTGTCGACGGCCTTCATGAGGCCGATGTTGCCTTCCTGGATGAGGTCGAGGAAGGACATGCCGCGGTTGGTGTATTTCTTGCCGATGCTGACGACGAGGCGCAGATTGGCTTCTACAAGTTCCATCTTGGCGCTGTAGATCTTCTCTTCGCGGTCGCGGATGGTGTCGATCAGTTCAGTGATCTCGTCGGCGTCAAGGTGGGCGTCAGATTCGATCTGGTCAATCTTGCGCTGGGCCATGAGCAGCCGACGTTCGGCGTCGAAGATGGCGTCGCGGTCAACGCCGAGTTTCTGCGCGGCGGAGGCGGTACGGCGGACTTTGACGGCGATGGTGTGTACTTCTTGCGCCGAGAATCCGACCTCCCGTTCGGTGCGGTCGATCTCATCGCGCGCGGACGAGATGCGGCGTTTGAGACTCTTGATCTTGCGGGCGATCTTCATGATCTCTTTTGGCTTGAGCCGAAACTCGTTCACGATCTCGGCCTGCCGGACGCGGCATTCGTGAATACGGCTGGCGATGTTCTCAAGACTGCGCCCGGAGAGGCCACTCCGCCGGGCCCGCTTCTCTTGGGCCTCCACGGCCTCGTCGATCTCGCCCATCTTCTCCACCAGGCGGGGCAGACGTCTCAGGAACTTCTCGTGGATCTTGGGTTCCTCGTCTTCGGTGATTTGGGCGTAATTGAGACGGCCGGCCAGGATGCGGGCGGCGATCATCTGCACCTCTTTGAGGGTGTACGCCGTGTGCAGAATGACGTCGGTCAGTTCCATCTCGGCGGCCTCAATCCGCTTGGCGATGGCCACTTCCTGGTCTTTGGTGAGGAGCGGCACGCGTCCCATCTCGCGCAGGTACATGCGCACGGGATCGTCGGCGCGTTCGAGCCGCGTCTGGGCGGCTTCCTTCCTGGCTTCGGCGCGTTTGGCCTGCTTGGCTTTCTGCTGCTGGATCTGCTGGGTCTCGGAGTCCACGCGCAGATCGTCGACGATGTCGATATCCATGCCGCTGAGCATGACCATCATTTCGTCGATCTCTTCGGACGTCGCGCCCTCGGGGAGCAGATCGTTCAGGTCGTCGTAGGTGAGCTTGCCCGTTTCCTTGGCCAGCGCCAACGCCTTCTTCGCATCCTTCGCACTCATCTTCGGTTTTTTCTTCGTGCCAATCGCCATAGTCGTTCTTACTCCGTCAGAAGGTTGTGTGAACAGCCAAACTCCGAATTATACACAGGATACGGAGCGTCTGTCACGCGGTCCCGGCCATCCCTTGAATCTGTTGTTCGATGCCTGTCTTCTCTCTGAGCAGTTCCATGAGACGATCCGTGTCATCAGAACGCTCCGCCTGCACAATTGCTTCCTGAACCCGTCCGCGCTCGACCTCCAGTGTGTCCGAGCGTAATCGGTTCAGGCGTTTCTCAACGAGATCGGCTGCCTTTTCCGTGAACGCCCCTTCCCAGTTGGCTGCTGCCGCGTAGAGCGACGCCGCGCCGGGAGACTCGAACTCGGGGGCGACCGCGGGCCCTTCCGGGTCCAGCACCCGATCCAATACCTCGACCAGGGGCGCCGGTTGCAGGGTTAACCCGTCCATCGCTTCGCGAGCCCGGCCGCGCTGGACCTCGTCGCTAAGCAGAATGGCGACGAATTCGGCATCGTCCTTCACCAGCTTGGGCGCGGGCTCTTCCTGGGGCTCGTCGCGCCTTGGCGAACGCATGTCCTTTCTGCGCAAGGACTTATCAAACTCGCTCCGGACCGCGTACTGGCTCAGTTTCAGGGCCTCGCCGGTCCGTTTCAGGTACTCGTCTCTGCGGAGGACGTCGTCGAGGTTCGCCAGGATTCCAAACAATTCGCGCGCCACGTCGGTCCGGCCTTCGATGCTGGTCAACCGGGCTTCGTTCATGCGGACGTAGAAGGTCACGAAGTCGGGGGCAGCATTCAATCGCTCGCGGAAGGCGTCGGCGCCCGCGTCGCGGACAAAGTCGTCGGGGTCCTGGCCTTCGGGCAATGCCAACGCCCGCACGGACAGTCCCGCGGCGGTCAACACCGCGATGCCACGCAAGGCGGCGCGAACGCCGGCGACGTCGCCGTCGAAGACGACGATCACCTCCGGCACGTAGCGCCGCAGGAGTTTGGCCTGCTCTTGGGTGAGGGCGGTGCCGCAGGGGGCGACGACGTTCTGGATACCCGCGTCGAAGCATCGAAGCAGGTCGAAATAGCCCTCCACGAGGATGGCGCGCTTCTCGTTGCGTAGCGCATTGCGGGTCTCGTGGAGCCCGAACAGCACGCGGCTCTTCTTGTAGACGGCGTTCTCTTGCGAATTGATGTATTTCGCCTGGGATTCGCCGCCCAGGTCGCGGCCCCCGAAGGCCACGTAGTTGCCGCCCACGTCCCGGATGGGGAACATGAGGCGGTTGCGGAAGAAGTCGTAACACCCGCCCCGGTCCCGCTGCTTGGCAAGGCCGGAGGTGGTCAGCAGGCTTTCGTCGAATCCGGCCGCGCGGGCCGCCGTCGAGAAGGCGTCCCACGATTCCGCGGCGAACCCGAGACGGAACAACTGAATGGTTTCATCGGAAAGCACCCGTTTTTCGAGGTAACTCCGCCCGGTCTTCCCCTTCTCGGGGTGGACCAGGGCTTCCTGGAAGTGCTTGGCCGCAAATTGCCCGAGTTCGAGCAACCGGGTGCGCAGAAAATCGTTGGCACTCTCCCTGGCCGTCGGCGCAGGCAATCGAATGCCAGCACGGTCGGCCAAGGTCCGCAAGGCCTCCGCGAAGGACAAACCTTCGAACTCGGTCATGAAAGAGATGGCGTCGCCGTGCTTGCCGCAGCCGAAACAGTAGTACATCTGCCGGTCGCGGTTGACGGAGAAGGATGGGGTCTTCTCTTGATGGAAGGGGCAGAGCGCCTTCATGCGCCCGGCGCCGGCGGCCTTCAATTCCAGCACGCTGCCGATGACATCGACGATGTCGTTGGCAGCGAGGACTTCCGCCACTATTTCACGGGAGTATTTGTGCAATGGTTTTCTGGAAGTTATTGTTTCAGACCAACTTCCACTGGTCCTGACCCACCCGGAGAAGCCTTTCGCACCGGCGTGAAAGCGCCGACAAGGCATAAAACACCTCTGACCTGTCAAAACATACCACATTTCTGACCATGTGTCAAATCGTATCCGTGGAAATCGGGGCTCGGAACGCCGTCGAATGGTTCGCTCAGAATGGGGATGCATCGATTGGGCAGGTGCGGTGCTTGCGGCTCCTTTCCGCAACGTGAACGACGAGTAGCGCGACCGAGGGTAGGGGCGCCCATTCACTGAGACATCCATGACGCGGTTGTGTCCCGCCGCGCCGGCGGGTACAATGCGGTCCACTCTCACCTTGTCAGGAGTCACGGGATGGATTATCAAGCGCCTAGTATTGAATCGGGGACCGGGGCCGCCTGCCGAGTGGCGGATCTGAAGGGACGGGTCATCGCTGTCACCATGCCACCCCCTTGGCAACTCCTCCAGGAGCACGTAACGTGGACGCCTGACCATGTCCACATGGTGACGGACATGGACTTGGACACACTCGAGCGCCTGGACGAGTCGCTTCCGGAGTGCGACACGGTGGTCGGTGTGGGCGGCGGTTCGTCGTGCGACACGGCCAAGTATCTGGCGTGGAAGCGCAAGTGCACCATGGTGCTTGTACCGACTATCGTGTCCGTCGACGCGCCCCTGACCAACGCCGTGGGAGTGCGCGTGGACAAGACCGTCCAATATGTGGGCGACATCTGGCCCGAGCGCGTCATCGTGGACCACGATCTCATCCAACGGGCGCCCAAGGAGCTCAACCGCGCCGGCGCCGGGGATATTGCTTCCATTCATACCGCCCTCTACGACTGGCAACTTGCCCGGGACCACGACGGCGAGGCGTATGACGAGCAGGCAGCGGAACTCGCGCGCGCATGTCTCCGCGAGTTGGACCGGAACGCGGAAGATATCCGCAATGTGACGCCCCGGGGGATCGACACCATCGTCGACCTCTACCGGCGGGAAGTGGAGTTCTGCGCGGCTATCGGGACGTCCCGGCCCGAGGAGGGTTCGGAGCACCTGGTAGCCTACTGCCTGGAGCACGTCACCCGGCGGCATTTCGTGCACGGCGACCTGGTGGGCCTGGGGATCTTCACCATGTCCCGGTTCCAGGAGAACGAACACGACTGGGTGGTGGACCTGATGAAACGGCTGGAACTGCGGTATCAATGCCGCGAGGCGGAGCGGGAAGACGTGCGGCGGTGCCTGACGGGATTGAAGGCCTTTAAAGACAAGGCGGACCTGTTCTTCAGTGTATTGGATGTGAAAGAAATGGGCCGGGAGTTCATCGACGACACGCTGGCGGCCCTGTACGGCTGACGGCGGCGGCAACACGGGCCAGCCGTTTGACTTGCGTTTCCGCGGTGTGGTATCCTTCGCGCCGCTCTGAGAGGTGCAATCCGCTTAAGAGCATTAACGAAGAGTAGCGGGATGGAGGCAAAGCCGCGGCGACCGGATCCCCGGGATGCTGTGAGCTTTTTTCTTGTGGGAACGCGATGAGCAACATGAAGGTAGGTCTTGTTGGGTGCGGAAACATCGGCGCCGATCTGTGTATTGCCCTTCAGAAGGGCGAGATTCAGGCGGAGTTTCGCGCACTGACGGACTTGGACGAGTCCCGGGCCGAGCTTCTGCGGAAGTCCTTCGGACTGAAGGCTCCGAGTTGCAGCCTCGACGAGAATGTGTCGTCGATGGATTTCGTGGTGGAATGCGCAGCCCCGGACGCCGTGAAGGACGTGGTGAAGGCGGCGATCAAGCATCGGACCAACTGTCTCATCATGAGCGTCGGCGGCTTGATGTCGTGCCCCGAACTGCTGGACGAAGCCCGGGCAGAACGTGTCCGTGTATGGCTGCCGTCCGGCGCGTTGTGCGGCTTGGACGGCATCCGGTCGGCCCGTGAAGGCGGGTTGCACACCGTGACGCTGACGACGCGGAAGCCGCCGAAGGGCCTCGAAGGCGCCCCGTATTTGATTGAGAAGGGCATCGACGTGACGGGCCTGACGGAGGCGAAGGTGGTCTTCGAGGGCACGGCGCGGGACGCCTGCAAGGCGTTTCCGAAGAATGTGAACGTGGCGGCGGCCCTGAGCCTGTCGGGCATTGGGCCGGACGAGACGACGGTCCGAGTGATCGCGGACCCGGCCGCGAGCAGGAATTCGCACGAGATTATGGCCGAAGGCGCCTTCGGCACGTTGACGACGGTTACGGAGAATCTTCCGTCGCCGCGGAACGCGAAGTCGAGCTACCTGGCCTCCTTATCGGCGGTGGCGGAGCTTCGGGCGGCCGCGGAGGCGTTTGCAGTCTATCGAGGTCAGTGACCCGCGCCAGTGCGGGGTGTTGCATCGCCGCGCGCGCGGATGTTGGAGAGAAACCATGTATGCAGTTGTGACGACTGGGAACAAGCAGTACAAGGTCGCCGAGGGCGACCGGTTGCGCGTCGAGAAGATCGACGCGGTTGTGGGCGACACGGTGGAGTTGGACAACGTGGCGCTGGTGGCCGGTGAAGACGGAGTTGTCGTGGACCCGGCCAAGTTGAAGGACGCGAAGGTGGTGTGCCAGGTGATGGCCCAGGACCGGGCGAAGAAGATCATTGTCTTCAAGAAGAAGCGGCGCAAGAACTACGCGCGCACCCAGGGTCATCGCCAAGCGTTCACCGAGTTGAAGGTAGACAAGATTCAGGCCTAGCCCTCCGGAAACGGAATGGGGCCAACCTGATACGACGTGAGGAGTTTTTCACATGGCTCACAAGAAAGCGGGCGGTAGTTCGCGCAACGGCCGCGACAGCAATGCGCAACGCCTTGGCGTGAAGAAGTTCGGTGGTCAGATCGTGCGTGCGGGCAACATCTTGGTTCGCCAACGCGGCACCCAGTTCAAGCCCGGCGACAATGTCGGCGTTGGACGCGACCACACCCTGTTCGCGCTGGTGGACGGGACGGTCCGTTTCCGTCACGTAACCAAGCAGCGCCAGTGCATCGACATCGTCGAGCCTGAATAGCGCACAGTCAGCGCCGGGCGCCCCGCCGAAAGCGTTGTTGGGGCCCACTGTACGGTAACGACGGCGTATCCGGCGGCCTACGGCTTCCGGCCGGTTGAAGACCGACTGTAATCGGCGGCATATCATGTTTATCGACCGAGCACGTGTCCGCGTCACCGCAGGAAAAGGCGGCCGAGGGTGCTGCAGTTTTCGTCGCGAAAAGTACGTGCCTCGGGGCGGCCCCAGCGGAGGCGACGGCGGCGACGGCGGCAGCGTCTACATTGTGGCCGATCCTCGGTACGCATCCCTCCTTGATGTTCGTTACCAGAGCTTACGCCAAGCGGATTCCGGCGCCCATGGTCTGGGCAGCGGCTGCCATGGCAAGTGCGGTGACGATCTGCGCATCCCCGTGCCTCCAGGCACCCTCGTCAAGGACGCGAAGACCGAGGAAGTGATTGCCGACCTCACGGAAGAAGGCCAGGAATTCCTTGCTGTGCGCGGGGGACATGGCGGCAAGGGCAACGCCCGATTCGCCAACTCGACCCGGCGGGCGCCCCGGTTCGCCGAACTGGGCGAACCCGGCGAAGAAGGCGAGTTCATCCTCGAACTGAAGCTGATCGCGGAAGTGGGGCTCGTGGGCCTTCCGAACGCAGGCAAGTCCACATTTCTGTCGGTGGTGACCGCCGCCACGCCCAAGATCGCCGACTACCCGTTCACGACGCTGTCGCCCAATCTGGGCGTGGCGCAACTCAGCGGCTACCGAACCCTTACCATCGCGGATATCCCGGGCATCATCGAGGGGGCCGCCGAAGGCAAGGGACTGGGGCACGATTTCCTTCGCCACATCGAGCGCACCAAAGTGCTGCTGTTCCTCATCGACCTGGGCGACGACGACCCGGTCCAGACGCGCGCTGTCCTGGAGGCCGAACTTGCCGAACACAGCGAGGAACTGGCCAGCAGACCGAAGATATTCGCGCTGACAAAGGCGGACATCACCGAGAACCGGGAACGGTTCGATGAAGTGGCGCAAGCTTTTGACCAGCCATTCCTGCTGTCGGCGCTCGCGCACGAGGGATTGGACGAACTCATGGATCATCTGTGGACCACGGTCGACCGGGTCCGCAAGGAAGAGAAAGGCGCGGTCGGGTTCGACGAGCCGCAGGCGGAGTACACGTACGAAGCGCCCTACACCATCAGTAAGACGCGTTCCGGATTCCGAGTGGAAGGCAAGACGTTGCTGCGCGCGGCACGGATGACGGATTTCGACAACGACGAGGCGGTGCGGCATTTCCAGGAACGGCTGAAACGCATGGGCATCCTCAAGACCCTGAAGCGCATGGGTGCGGAACGGGGTCAAAGCATTTTCATCGAGGATCTTGAGCTTGAGTACCATCCCGACTGACATCAACACCTTGGTCGTGAAGATCGGCACCACGCTGATGAGTGGGAAGCGTGCCTTCGACGGACGAATCCTCGAGGAGGTCGTGAAGGAACTGGCCCAGTTGAAGCACGACCGCGCTGAGGCAGGCAACCCTCTGGATATCCTCATCGTGTCGTCCGGCGCTATCGGTTGCGGCATGGACCGGTTGGGCATCAGCGAACGGCCAAATCTGTTGCGCTTGAAACAGGCGACCGCGGCCGTGGGCCAGGCGCGCCTCATGCACTACTACGAGATGCTGTTCCAGACCTACGGCGACGGGCTCCACGCGGCGCAGGTGCTGCTCTCGGCGGGCGACCTGGACGAACGGGTCCGCTATCTCAACATTCGCAACACCATTCAGGCCCTCTTCGACCTCGGACAGGTGGTCCCCATCGTCAACGAGAACGATTCGGTCGCGACCGACGAATTGCGCTTCGGCGACAACGACACCTTGGCGGCCCGCGTGGCGGCAGGCATCGGGGCCGACGTCCTGGTGATTCTCAGCGACGTGGACGGGTTGTTCGACAAGAACCCCGCACGGTACAAAGGCGCGAAGCTGATCGAACACGTGGAACGGGTCACCGAAAATGTCGAGGCCCTGGCTGGCGACACCGCTGTGGCCACATCGGTTGGCGGGATGGTGACCAAACTCGAAGCCGCACAGATCGCGTGTGCGTCGGGGGTGCGCACCGTCATTGCAAACGGGCACCGGCGTAACATTGTCACTCGGTCACTCGCGGGCAAGGCCCCCTGCACCACATTCGGCACAGCCGAAGGCGCTATGTCGCACCGAAAACGGTGGATTGCGTTTGGACGGGCGGTGCGCGGCTCGTTGACCATCGACGACGGCGCCCGCCGAGCCCTTGTCGAGAAAGGCACGAGCCTCCTGGCGGCCGGCATCACGAAGGTCACGGGCAGCTTCGAAGTCGGCGCGGCAGTGCGCATCGTCACGGGCGACGGCAAGAAAGTCGCCACGGGACTGGTGAATTACTCGAGCGGCGACATCACCCGTATCAAGGGCCGGAAGAGCCGCGAAATCAAGACGATTCTGGGTAGGAAAGACTTCGACGAGGTGATCCACCGGGACAATCTCGCCGTTCTATGATCTGTTGCTACGCCGGTCCGCACTGCGGCGGCACGAGACAAGGAGTGCAGGAATGAGTCTTCAGGAAGACGTACAACGAATCGGCACACAGGCGCGCACGGCGTCGAACGCCCTCCGCTCGCTGTCGAGCGCGGTGAAGAATGCCGCCTTGACACGGATTGCAGCGGACCTGCGCGCGTCGGCGGATCAACTCAAAGCCGAGAATGCCAAGGACCTGACAGCCGGCAAGGAGAAGGGGTTGTCGTCGGCCATGATCGACCGGCTCGAACTCACCGATGCCCGTATCGAGGCCATGGCACAGGGGTTGGAAGAAGTGGCGGCGCTGCCCGATCCTGTCGGCGACATTGTGAACCAGACGGTACGTCCCAACGGCCTCCGCATTGCCCAGATCCGGCAACCC
>JAAEQP010000790.1 GCA_024231375.1 bacterium
CCGGCAGAAGAAGCTGGGGACATAGACCGAGACTACCCGACGAGCCGGGCGTAGAGATGGGACAGGTCTCTGATGTGGGCGTCGAGCGAGAATCGGTCAACGGCCCGTTCGCGTCCAGCTTCAGCCAACCGGCGGCGGCGTTCGGGGTCGAGAGCCAGCGCCTTCAGGCCGCGGTACAGGTCGAGGAAATCGTTGGGCTGGACCAGTTCGACGCAGTCGCCCGCAATCTCGGGTATGGCGCCCGAACGTGTCGCGACGGCCGGTATCCCGCTCGCCATGGCTTCCAACAGCGACATGCCGAACTGCTCTTGCCAATGGGGCATGGCGATGCTTGGGAGGGCGAACGCGTCGGCGGCTCGGAATGCCTCGGCCATCCGGTCGTAGGGCAGCGCGCCCGTGAACGTGCAGGCATGCCCGATCCCCAAGCGAGCAATGAGCGCCTCGAGTGGGGGCAGTTCAAAACCCGACCCAACCACGAGCAACCGAAACCGGATGTCCTTGAGATCGGGGTCGTGGATCAGTTCGCGAAGGGCCAGCACGAGGAAATTGACGCCCTTCCGAGGCATGAGAAAGCCGGTGTAGAGAATGACGAACTCGTCCGCGCCGACAGCGAAGGCGTCCCGGTTCGCGGCACCGGGGCAGAATGCGCCGGTGTCCACGCCTGGATTGCACTGCACGACTCGGTCGGCGGGAACGCCTTCCATATCCAGCATGCGTCGCGACCGCTCTGTGTGGACGATGAAGAGATCGGCCTCGGCCGCGACCTGCTCCTTGAGGGCGCGGCGTTCGGCGTCCGGTTCGGCGTTGAAGGGCAGGTTGTCCCACACCATGACCGAGAGCGGGATGCCGAAACGCCGCTTCGCTTCCAAGGCCTCGCGCGTCCAGTCCGTGGTCATCTCCCACGTCTGGATGAGGTCGAACCCTTGGAGCCGGTCCGCGAACGGCAGAATACGCGATTCCTGGCCGCGGTAGCGCTCCAGAAGGGTGTTCTTCAACCGCACCAGGGGATTGCCCATCTGGGTGTCAAAGTAGATCGTCTCGACGGGAAAGGTCGTGTCCGCGTCCTGCCGTTCGTCCATGAACTGCTGAATGATGGAGTCCGCGCGGAATAGGACGACTTCGCGGACGCCTTCGAGACGGGAGTAGGGCCGTAGATGCCAGGAGTTGAACCGGTTGCCTTTGAGCAGGGCCAGTCTCACGCATCGTCTCCCCAGAAGTGCTTTTCAAGGACCCGGCGCGCCGCCTCGCGGTCGAGGGGTATCTGAATGTGGCGATCCACGCACTTCTTCTCATATTCCTCGAGGGTGCAGATGACACGCGCGGGATTCCCGGCCACCACGGTGTTGGGCGGCACGGTCTTGGTAACCACGCTCCCCGCGCCGATCACGCTGTTGGGGCCGATCACCACGTTGGGCAGGATGGTGGCGCCGACACCGATCACGCAGTTGTCGCGCACTTCGATGGACCCGAACGAGGTGAGCTGCTCGTGGGTGTCCCGGAACACGTGGGTCAGGTTGTGGGTGACGAAGGTGACGTCGTTCGAAATGCCCACATGGTCGCCGAGCTTGATGAGCCAGGGCTCGGGTCCGAAGTTGGTGCTGTAGAGCCGGCATCGTTCGCCGATGCGGACACCCATAGCACGGCACACCTTGGTCTTTGTCTCCTCCGAACCGTAACGAAGCAGTAGTTTGCGGTAGAGTCTCGAAAGCATACGGCGAGCTACCCCTTGTCGATTCGCCAGAATCCGTGCAGACTGGCGTCCGGCCACGCGTGAACAATGGCAGGTCCAACTGCTCTGAAGAGTCGTTGGAGCCGAAACTTCCCAGCTTCGGGAATCCTAGCATGCTCGATCCAGGGAAACAATCCGATCCCCACCTCCACACCGTACCCGATGCGGCGCATAGGACCGAATCCGGCGTTGCCGAACATGCGGCGCACCCAGCGCGACGTGAGCGGTTGCTCAAGTTCCTGGGGTTGCCAGTGGCGGAAGGGGGCCCACGTGTGGCGGTCGTAGGATCCCCAGTGCTCGCACCACCACTTGACCAGCCCGGCGACGTTCGCGTAGTTCGGTACCGACAGGAATGCGGCCCCCCCGGGGCGTAGCAGGCGCCGAAACTCGGCTGCCGCCGCCGCGCCGTCCGGGAGATGTTCGAAGGCGTCGATGCAGCACACCAGGTCGAACCGGCTGTCGGGAAACGGGAGCGCGTCGGCCGAGGCCAAGGCCAGGCGGAATCCGCTTCGGCTGGATACGATATCCACCCCTGTGTAGCGGCCGCCGCGGGCTTCGACGAACTCGCCGAGATAGCCGCGTCCGCATCCCACATCCAGCACGTCCGCGTCGCCGACATCAATCCCGAGCGTGTCGAACACCGAACTCAAGAGGTCGTGGTTGAACCCGTCCACACCTCCGAAGGGCGAACTGACCATGAGCGGGTTGGCTTCGTAATAGGCCTGCACTCCCTTGTTCAGTACCATACGGGCCTCCGCGCAAACCGGCTGCCCACGTAGACGGCCACGGGCCGCAGTACGGGGTAGGTGGCGCTTGCCAGCGAATTCAGGCTACCGCGCTTCAACTCACGCAACCATTGGACGTATTTCGGCGGACTCGCCAGGTCGCGGACCAGATCCCATTCGGTGTAGGCGCAACCCATGAGGCGCAAGGCCATGCCTTCGTTGCGACAGCGCTTGAAGAGCCGGTAGAAGGCGTAGTTGTGATGGTGAAACACCGGCGCATCGTCCGGAAAGGCTATCCGCAGCCTGGCCTCGTGCAGTTTGGTCTGGAACTGGAAATCTTCGCCCGTGGGTTGCGGGTCGAAGCGCAACCGCTCCCACACATCGCGCGGCACGGCTGAGTTGGCAAAGGAGAGGCCGCGGCCGTAGCGGCTCACAAACTTCTTGATCTCGCGCGTGAAGTAGAAGTACCCGTTGCGCTCCCACGTGAATTGGGCAAACTGCCGGTCCGGGTCGGGTCGCGACGATCCACACGATGCCCCCACCTCAGGATCGCTCAGTGGACGGACTAGATTCTCCAGCCAATCCTCGTCTGTCGGCACGGCGTCTTGAGATAGGTTCACCACAATGGGCGTCGATGTCTCCTGATAGGCGAGGTCCCGGGTTCGGCCCCAGTTGAAGTCTTCCGTGGGGATGGCGACTGTGCGGACATCGCGCTCCTTGAGCAAGTCCAATGTGCCGTCCGTGGACCCGGAATCCACCGCCAGCCATTCCACACGCCGCCGGGTGCGTTGCGTGGCCAATGCGTCGAGGATGCGGCCGATAAAGGGTTCCGCATTTCTCGTCAGCATGGCTATCGTTACCGCGCGGTCGTCCGTCACGGGTACCGCCCCTCCCTTGTCAACATGTCATCCAACTCATCCGCGGTCACTGCGCACCGGCGCTGAATGCCCAAACGCGCAATCAATGCATGCGGCAGGGCCGCCACCGTGGCGCCCCACGTCCCGAGAAGATACCACATAGCGTTCCACGCGCCCATTTCGCACCGCGCCGCCGTCCACACACGACGGTTCTGGTGGAGCCGTTCGGCGGCGATGCTACGCGCATGCCGAAACAGCAGGGCCATGGGCATGTTCTTCAGGGTGAGGATCACGTGGTTGCGGCAACACTGGCGCGTGCGCCAGAGGGTGCGGCCCTCCAGACTCGCCGATCCGATGTGATAGGCCACGGCATCGCACACAAAATGGGCACGGAACCCCGCCAACCGTGCGCGGAAACTGAGGTCGCTGTCCTCGAAATACGCCTTGAACCAAGGGTCGAGTCGTCCGACCCCCTCGAACACCTCACGCCGGTACAAACCGGCGCCGGCCGACACACCGAAGATCTCACTTGGATATCTGAACCCGTCCAGTCTGCGCTTGAACCCAATGCTCTGGGGACGTCCATTTTCCTGCTGTTCGTCGCCCGCGCTGTAGATAATCTCCGGCTCATCGCGGAACAGAACGAGGGGCGCAAACATGGCCGCGTCCGATTTGTCGGCGGCGTCTACAAGGCGCTCCAGGAAATCGGGCTTCAAGGTCATGTCGTTGTTGAGAAGCAGCACAAGCTCGCACGAGGCCGCTCCGATACCCGCATTCGTCGCGGCGCAGAACCCTTGGTTTCGCGGCAACACGACCAGTCGCGCGTCCGGATGCGATTCCCGCACGTAGGCATCTGTGCCGTCCGTGGACCCGTCGTCCACGACGACAACCTCGAAAGCGCGAAACGTCTGCTCGTCCAACGAGGCAAGGCATGCCTCCACCAGATCTTTCCGGTTCCACGAGGGAATCACTATGGATACGCATGGTCGCATGATGGAATTCAGTGTACTCGAAAGCGTGCGACAGAGCCATACTTGCATGAGTGACAAGGCAACGCCTATCTGGTAGAGTCGCCGGAGCGACCGCGAAACGAGGAACGTGCCATGAGCGACACAGGTCAGGTGCCAAGGTTCCCGATGCAACGCGAAACGGTGTTTTCGCCCGCCTTTCTGGATACCTTCCGCGAGAACCTGCGCGCGTGGTCGATTGGGCTCCACGACCCGGCGACGGGGGGCTTTCGCCACAGCGACGCCATCGGCGTGAATGTCATGAGCAGCACGGACATGGTCTGGATTCGATACGCGTTGCGGGACCCGGACCCAGGCGCGCCGGACCGGGACCGCCTGGTTGCGTACCTGCAGGGAGAGCAGGACCCCGAGACCGGCATGGTGTATCACGACCGGGGTCCGGCAGGCCAAGGCCATTGCGACGGCCACGCGTTCTGGCATACGGCGCGCGCCCTCGGCATCCTGGGCGCACAGTTACGGCACTTTCCCCATCACCTGAAACCGCTGGTTACCCCGGCGGGGCTCGAGGCGTGGTTCGATTCCATCGAATGGGACGCTGAGCACGGCCCCAAGCACCACGAGGTGTTGGGACTCATCCCGCTGCTAGTGAATCTCCATGACGCGGAATGGACCGATGTGTTCTACCGCAAGATTGGCGAACAGCAGGACCCGGCGACCGGCGCATGGCCGCGCGTCGAAACCAATATCAGCCGTACTTACGCGTATACGGTGCTGCACATCGCGGGCGGGCGGATGCCCGCATACCCGGACCGCATCGTGGACACCATTCTCGACCTGCAAGAACCGAACGGGCTGTGGGACACAGCCGTGCCCCAGTTCCACACCATGGACTCGGCCTATCTTCTGGCGCGATTGCCGTCAGCCATCGGACACCGCCAGGAACACGCCCGCGACGCCCTCTGGCGGCTCGGGGACGCCGCGCGGAACGCGTTTCTCGAGAATCAACCCTACTACACCGGCAATCCGCACAAGATGCTGTCGCTCACGCACACCTTTGGCCTCCTTCAAGAGGTGTTCCCGGGCGAGTTTCCGTCGGACACGCCGTACCGCTTCGAATGGGAGGACACCAGCGTGTATCGGTGCGGTGTGATTGCTGGAGGGTAGGCGTCCTCAGCAGACGTAGCTCTGCCTCGAGTCGCATCGGTTACCGCTGAATCATCCCCGCCTGGGGCGCGGCAGGATGGCCGTGGCCCCGACAAGCGCACCCTCGAGGGGCACCAGCGCAACCAGAAGGGGCGCGATGTTGGCGGGTGTGGACCCGTGATTCGCTGCCTCGGCTGCAAGCAACACCGCTACGGGCATCAAGAAATGACCAAAGAGGATGATCCACAGCAGGGCGCGTCCTCCAAGAGTCGGGTCTTGGCTCACGCGCCATCGCCTCATGAAGGTCGTCCCGGCAAGGGACAGGAGAACGATTGCCGCCGAGAACGCGAAGTAGACGGACTCTAGGGCGGACTCGCGGTGCTTAGCCCGCGCACCCTCATCGAAGCTGAAAAGGAAGTCGCTTTCTACCGTATTCTTCTCCAGGAAGTCCTTCAACTGCCCTTCATTGAGGAGATCAAGGTCCACCGTTTCGGTTTCGTCTCTGTCGAAGATCCCCCGAAGCTGAGACTCGTAGTAGTCAATCTTGCGCAGCAACCAGATATCATCACGACGATGCGCTATCGCGCGCGGCAAGGCAACGACGCCGGCAAGCACAAGAAAGATGCCTATGAAAAGTGATGCCACACCTGGTGACCGTATCCCCACCAGACCACCTGGCGCTTGCGGGGGAGGTTTCGGGTGGTTCGCGGTATCTGGGGCCAGGGATATGGTGATCCGGCCGCCGCAGTGGTTACACTTGCCGGACGTTCCCGCAAACTCCTTCGGGACGTTGAGTGTGTCGCCGCATTGCGGGCACTTGACACTGATAGTTTGCACGGAAAGGCCCTCCCACCTTCAGGCATTACATACCGGCCAGCATTCGAGACCTCTTCACGGCGCGTCTTGGTTCATTGTAGGAGCCGACATTGACGGATTCAAGGCGCCACGCATCTGAGCTGACAGTGCGAGCGATTGAACCCGAATCCATTGACTGCCATGCACGTTGGGCGTAGGATAACCGGCCTTGGTGATGTAACGAGGGGTTTCTGCCGATGAAGACGTTGCGACCAATCGACAAAGAGGCGCTGGCATCCCTTGCCGATTTCCTACCCGATGAAGTGTTCGACGCCCACACGCACGTGTTCCGCACGGAGCATCTGGACCCCGTGCCGCCGATGGCCGCCGAGGACTGGCCCGAGGGCGTGACGCTGGATGTGTGGCGGGAACAGGTGGGCGAGTTGCTCGCGCCCGCGCGCCTGACAGGCGGACTCATCCTCCCGTGGCCGTCGGCGAAGGGCGACACGATTGCCGAGAATCTGTATGTGGCGGACCAGGTGGAGGGGAATCCCGGCAGCCGCGCCATGGCCCTGGTATCGCCCGATTCGGACCGGGACGCCTTGCGTGAGCTTGTCGCCCGCCCGCATGTAGCCGGACTAAAGCCCTACCACGTCTACGCTGCCAAGGAACCGACGTTCCAGGCGGCCTTGGACGAGTTTCTGCCCGAATGGGCGTGGGCGCTGGCCGACGAGTTCGGCTTGGCCATCACGGTACACCTGGTGCGCGACCGAGCCCTGGCCGACCCGGACAATCTGGATGTCATCCAACGAATGTGCCGCGCTTATCCCCGCGCGAAACTCGTGTTGGCCCACGCGGCCCGAGGCTTCCATGCCCCCAACACGGTGGAGACGATTGGCGCGTTGCGGGGTCTCGACAACGTGTGGTTCGATACATCGGCCGTGTGCGAGTCCGCCGCAATGCTGGCCATCCTGGACGAGTTCGGCCCGAGGAAATTGATGTGGGGCAGCGATTTCGTGGTGTCCCACGACCGCGGTCGCTGCGTGACCATGGGCGACAACTTCGCCTGGCTCAACCCCGAGAAGGAGTCGGACGGAGAGGACGGCGTGTCGTGTCACACCTACGCCGTGGGTGTGGAAGCCTTGCTGGCGATGAAGCAGACGGCCGATCTGTACGGCCTGAATCGTGATGATATGGCCGACATCTTCTGTCGTAACGCCCACCGGATGCTCGGCATGGCCGAGGAATCCGGCACGATTACCCAGGACCTCTACCGTCACGGCAAGGACCGGATGCCCGGTGGCACGCAACTGCTCAGCAAGCGACCCGAACTGCTGGCGCCGGATGTGTCGCCGGCGTACTTCCGCGAAGCGCGGGGCTGCGAGATCTGGGACATGGACGGGCGTCACTACTACGACCTGTCATTCCACGGCATTGGCGCCTGCATCCTGGGGTTCCGGGACCCCGACGTGACGCGCGCGGTCCGACGTCGCGTGAACCTGGGAAGCTGGAGCACGTTGAATCCCCCGGAAGAGGTGGAACTGGCGGACCGCTTATGCGAACTCCATCCGTGGGCGGACCAGGCCAGGTTCGCGCGGTGTGGCGGCGAGATCGCGACTGTGGCCGTGCGAATCGCGCGGGCGACCACCGACCGCAGCCACGTGGCGGTGTGCGGCTATCACGGTTGGCACGACTGGTACCTGGCGGCGAACTTGGGCGAGTCCGATTCCTTGCGCGGCCACCTGCTGCCGGGGCTGGAGCCGTTGGGGGTTCCCCGCGAACTCCGGGGCACGACCCATCCCTTCACGTACAACAACCGGGAAGAACTCTCGAAGATCATTGAGACCCACGGCGACCAGCTCGCCGCGGTGGTGATGGAACCCATGCGCTACCACGATCCCGAGCCCGGATTCCTGGAATTCGTGCGCGACGAGGCTCACAAGGCAGGGGCCTTGCTCATCTTCGACGAGATCACCATCGGGTGGCGGCTGAACTACGGCGGATCCCATATGAAACTGGGCGTCAATCCCGACATGGCCCTGTTTGCCAAGTCCCTCGGCAACGGACATCCCATCGCGGCCGTTATCGGTACGCGGGCAGCCATGGAAGGCGCACACGGGTCGTTCATCAGCAGTTCCTACTGGACCGAGAGCGTGGGACCCGCGGCCGCGCTGGCCGCATTGGAGAAAATGGGACGTATCGATGTGCCCGCCCACGTGGACCATGTGGGCACGCGGGTGCGCGACGCGTGGCGAGCCAGCGGCAAGGCGCACGGTCTTCCGCTCACCATTGGCGACGGCTGCGCGTGTCTGGGCCACTTCGCCTTCGACCACGAGTTGACGACCGAATTGCGCACGCTGTACACGCAGTTGATGCTGAAGCGGGGATTCCTGGCCGGATGCGCCATGTACGCCACGCTCGCGCACACCGACGAGATCATCGACCGGTTTGAGACCGCGTTGGACGACGTGTTCGGCGAGTTGGCCGAAGCGCTTGAGACGGACAGCGTCGTCGAGCGGTTGCAGGGACCACCGGCGCATTCGGGATTCCGCAGGTTGCTGTAGGCGCACATCGGCGCCCCACCAAAGGAGTTGACATCATGGGAATGGGGATTGGCACAGCCGTGGCGCTGGCCGCGCTCTTCTGCGGCGCTGGACCCGCCGCCATCGACTTGACCCCGGGACAACGGCAGTTGTTTCTCGACGACTACGCTGTCGAGGAACTGACGGGCCTTGAGCGTACCATGCACCAACCGGAGAAACGGGGCGCCGTGGTGCGGCCCGACGCGCCCAGCGACGGTACGCTTATCCAGATTCGCTCTGCGCCCATGTGGGTGCCCGAGGAGGAACAGTACAAACTGCTCTACCTGGCCTATGCGTACGACGCAAAGTACACCGTCGGCGTGGCGCTGGCCACGTCGAAAGACGGCCTGCACTGGGAGAAGCCGAACCTCGGCAAGATGACCGTCCACGGATCTACGGACAACAACTGGGTGGCCCTTGACCCGTCGTTGACGTGGCCGAACAACTCCGTGGAAGGCGTTCTCTACGACCCGAACGAAGCGGACCCCAGCCGCAAGTTCAAGGCCCTTCTCGGCGCCACAGAGCGCAAACCCATCGTGAGTCCCGACTGCATCCACTGGGCCCCTCTCGGTGATGCGGTCATACCTTCCAGCGACGAGTCGCAGCTCATCTACGACGATCTGGCGGGGCGGTTCATGGCCGTCGTCAAGACGGGCAACCAGTACGGGCGCGCCTTCAGTTGTTCCTTCAGCGAGGACTTCGTGCATTGGACGCCCAACCGGTTCCTCTTCGGGGCGGACGCGAAAGACCAAGAGATGGCACCGGACGTCATCCGCCGACACGTCAACGACCCCAACAAGTTCGGTCCCCTCTTCGTCGATCCCGATCCGGCGACGGGCTGGAAACCGCCGGAAGGCGAGGTCCATCACCCCACGTGGCGCGCGGAAGTGTACAACGTGGCCGTGTTCCCCTACGAAGGCGTGTACATCGGTATGCCCACCGTGTATCACCCCACCGGCATGTCCTTACCCGCACGCAACAACACGGATGGATTCGACGAGATCCAACTGATCGCGAGCCGCGATCTCGAACACTGGGAACGATTGGGCGAGCGAGAATCCTTCATTCCGTTATCGGGCATCGAGAACGGCCGCGTAGGCGTGTACGACCGTATGCAGATTCTGGCGGCGAGCAAGCCCATCGTCCATGACGAGGAGCTTTGGTTCTACTACAGCGGGCTCAAGTGGCGCTCCTACATCTACGAGTTGAACCTGGATGGGACGCCGCGCGACCCAAGCACACTGAACGACGAGGAGCGCGCCGACTTCGAAGACGGGTGGGGCGCGGTGTGTCTCGCCGTACTGCGGCGAGACGGGTTTGTCTCGGTGGATGCAGCCGACGAAGGTTCCGTGCTCACGAAGCCGATGCGGATTGCAGGGAAGCAGATGTGCCTCAATCTCGACGCGGATGGCGGGGAGGCACGCGTAGAGGTCCTGGACGTCAACGGAGATCCCCTCGACGGCTACGCGCTGGACGATGCGCTGCCTGTGACGGGCAACGGGGTTCGGCTTCCTGTGCAGTGGAGGGCGGAACGCGGCGTGCCATCCCTGCCGAGACAGGTCGTTCGGCTACGCATTCACCTCAAGTCCGCACAACTCTACGCGTTCTGGACGGAAGACTGACACCGGTCCCACTGGGCAGACGTCGCCAAACAGAAAAGTGCCCCCGGCGCGTGCGAGGCTGCCCGCCGGGGGCCTCGAGGAATACGTGTGCAGATCGGCAGGGTGAGGGGGGTCACCTCGCCCTTGGAGCGGTTTCTTCTACCGTCTGCAGCACGTTGCTCGACTCGTCTCGCCGGTGCGTTTTGTCCTGACCGCATCGGCTTGTCCTGTATATGGCAGGGCGGTGCCAGATCGATCACGGGAATGTGACACGGACGTTTCTTGGGGAGAATCCTGCTAGTGACCCTGCGCATTCGGACACGCTCAAGCTGCGCTTGAACGTGGCACACCCGGGGGAAGAGAGGGGAGTGTTCCTGCACCGCTCCAGGACGTGCCACGGACTAACTCGTTAGTCCGTGTCTTAGGAAATGCGCAGCACTGGCCACGCGCGCCGCGATGTTGCCAAATCCTAGTCCGTGGCGTATTCGGCCAGAATTTCAGCGGTCTCGGTCTTGACGTTGTGCCACGCCAGCAGGAGGGACACCCGGGCCAGAGCCAGTGACCCCTGGGCCTGGATGAGGTCGCGCTGGGCCTGGTTCAGACGGACCAGCGAGGCCGCTCCCGCGCCGTATTCCTTCTCCACCAGTTCCCGGTTGCGTTGCACGTTCTGGGCGTTGGATCGTTGCAGGATGAGTTGCTCCTGAGAGGCCTTCAACTCTTCGAGAGTCTGGTTCACACCCGAAGCCACGGCCAATTGGGTCTGGTCCAGGTTATGCTCGGCCTCGGACTGAATTGCACGGGCTTCCCGGTAACCCGCCAGGTTGCGCCCGCCCGTGAACAGGCTGTACGACACGTTGACGCCAATGGTGGTCCCGAAGTCGTCCGCGCGGAAGTCGTACCCGTCGGAGCGGGCGGCATCCTTGGACGCTTGGGCGGCCACGGTGGGGTAGAAGGGCGCACGGGACGCGCCGACGCCGGCCCTGGTGCGGTCGATAGCGTGTCGTCCCATGGCCATTTCAGGGCGGTGCCCCTTGGCATAGGCGAGTTTTTCAGCTTGGTCGGGCTGGGTCATCAACTCGGGCGTTTCGTCGGGCAACAGCGCGAGCTCAAGGTCGCCCGGCAGAGCGTCGGGAAGCGCCAACAGTTCGGCCAAAGCGATGAGGGCCGTACGGTAGTCCCGCCGGCTTGAAATGAGCGATGCCTTGGCGGCATTGGCCAGGATTTCGAAGTTCAATTCATCGCTCAATGAACCCGCGCCCACCCGCCGGCGGGCCTTGGCTTCTTTGAGCTGCCGCTGATTGAAGGCTCCGTCGGCCTCGGAGATGGCGATGTTCTCGCGAGCGAGTTGGGCTGCGTAGAAGGTCTGGGCCACCCCCGACATGAGCAGGCGCTCCGCCTCCATCAAACCCGCCTCCGTCTCCTTCTGGCCAAACTTGGCCTGGGCAGCGAGGAATTTGCGTTCGAATCCGTTGAAGAGGAGCCAACTGGCCGTCAGGCTGAGCCGGTAGTCGTCGATGCTGTCGTCAATGGACCGGCGGGCTTCGGCGGCCGGGTAGACGGACTGTCCGACACTCTGGGCCACGCCGGAGAAGAAGCCCACGCGGGTCGCCAAGCTGTTGAGCAGGAGGCCGCTGTTGTTCGGGAAGCTGATGATGGCCGACGACAGGGTCTGCACACTGGCCTGCGCCTGCTGAGCAAAGGCCGACTGGGTCTGTTGATACCACGGGCCCCATACGGCGTCGGATGCGGCATCGCGGGCCGCGCTGTAGTCGCGTTCGGACAACCAGGTCTTGGCGGCCGACCCGGAAATATCGAGTTGGGGCCACCATGCGGACCGGGCCTGCCACACCCGCTGCCGGGCTTGGCGTACGCGGGCCTCGGCGGCCTTCAAGGAGGGGTTGCCCTCCAGAGCGATTCGGTGGGCCGTGTCCAGGTCGAGCACGCGCGGCACGCCCACGGCGGGGACGTCATCGGTGGCCCAAGCATGTCCACCTCCCGCGAGGAAGCCCGCGGCGCATGCCGCTACACCAAGGAATATCATCCACCCCTTCATCACAACATTCTCCTTCCAACCTGGGCCGGCAATTCGACCGCAGGTATCGGTCACATCCCTTCGGCCAAGGGGTCTCTCTTGCGCAGACGGGCAGGCTCCACCTCCTCAGGCGTCGGCCACCGGAGGTTCCAGATGGCGAAGGTGAGCCTGCGTATGTCATTCACGATTGCCAGTAGCGCCGGGATCAAGAGTAGCGTCAGCAGGGTCGCAAAGGCAACGCCGCCAGCGATGGACAAGGCCATGGGGATGAGGAACTGGGCTTGCATGTCCCGTTCCACGATCATCGGCATGAGCCCGCCCACGGTACTGACAGTGGTCAGGAAGATGGCGCGGAAACGCCGCGCGCCGCCACGCCGGATGGCTTCGTAGAAGGGCACGCCGTCGGCGATCATGTTGTTGACGCATTCGATGAGCACAATGGCATCGTTCACCACCACGCCCGCCAAGGCGACAATCCCGAACAGGCTCATCATGGTGAGGTCCATACGCGTCCCCTTGATGAACCCCATGAGGAAGTGGCTGTGGATGGCGCCGATGATGCCGAATGGCACGGTCACCATGATGACGAAGGGCTGAATGTACGACCGGAAGATGGTCGCAATGATGACGTAGATGCCCATCAGCGCAAGAAGGAATCCGATGAACAGACTGTCCATGGCCTCCCGGTTCTCCTTCTGCGACCCCTCAATGGACACGCTCAGGCCGGGATTGTCGGCCATCAACTTGGGGAAGAACCGCAAGTTCAGTTCGTCGAGTACTTCCTGGGTGGTGACCTTGTTGTTGTCGACTTCGGCGCTGACGGCGACGCGGCGCAGGGCGTTGGTGCGCTTGATGGTGGAGAACCCTGGGCCGTAGTCGATGTCGGCGACAGACATGAGAGGCACTTCGGTACCGAAGGGGGTCCGAATGCGCACTTCGTCAAGCTGGGACAGGCGGCTGCGTTCGTCGGCCGTGTAGCGGACCTTCACGCGAATGTCGTCTCGTCCGCGCTGGATGCGCAAGGCCTCTTCGCCGTAGTAGCCCGCGTACACCTGGCCTGCCAGGTCGGCGACGGTGAGACCGAGGGCCTGGGCCTCGGGCTTGAGTTTCATGCGGAGTTCGCGTTTCCCGGGTCGGAAATCGGATTGGATCTGATAGAGACCGTCGATGCCACCCAGTTTGGCCATGAGTTCGTCGGCGCCGGTGAGAATCTTGTCCATGTCTTCGCCTTGGACCCAAATCTCGAGGGACGCGCCGGGAGGACCAGTCTGCATGCCGATGATGGAGAGCGCCAAGGCGCCTGGGATTGCGCCGATCTCTTCTTCCCACGCCACGGTGATATCGCGTGAATGGACGCCGCGGTCGGCTGATTCGAGAAGGTCGCATCGCACGGCGCCGTACTGGGGCCCCACGTCGTTGCCCTCTTGGTCGCCGATGTTGGACCCGGCGAGAGAGAAGGTGTTCTTGATGAGGGGCTTCCCGGACACGGTGGTGAAGTGGTTCTCCAGGCGGCGCAAAGCGGCCACTATCCCGTTCACGGCGTCAGCGGTCACCTCAAGAGGCGTTCCGTCAGGGAAGGTGATCTCGGCGGTCAGCTCGTCTCCGTCGACATTCGGGAACATCTCGTACCGGATGAACCCGCCCTGGTAGAGGCCCAGGGTGATGAGGAGTACGGTAGTGGCGATGCTGAGGGCAACGTAGCGCCACGCCACCGCCTTGGCCACGACGGGGCCGTACATATGCACGACAAACCATTCCATGCCATGGCTGATGCTGCGTCGGTACCGCTGGGCCCGCTGCTTCCAGGGATGGCCCGGAGCGATCTCGCGGTTCGGGTCAGGCAGATGGTTGAGATGCGCGGGCAGCAGGATGAGGCACTCCACCAGGGAGATGGTCAAGGTGCAGATGACGGCGATGGGCAGGATTAGGATGAACTTGCCCATGATGCCGCCCACGAAGCACAAGGGCAGAAACGCGACAATGGTCGTGGTGACGGCCGCGACAACGGGCAGCCCGACCTCCATGACGCCGTCTACGGCAGCCTTCAGCGGTGGCGCACCCTCCTTGCGGTGGACATAGATGGCCTCACCCACAACAATGGCGTCGTCCACGATGATGCCCAGTACCATGATCAGACCAAAGAGGGAGATCATGTTGATGCTGGCGCCAATGGCCCACATGATGGCAAGGGCGCCTGCCAGCGAGATCGGTATGCCCATGGCGGCCCAGAAACTGAGGCGCAGGTCGAGGAACAGCCAGAGCAGGACGAAGACCAGCGTCAGTCCGATCATGCCGTTGCGCGTGAGCAGGTTGATGCGTCCACGCAGATGCTTGGAGATATCGGTCATGACCGATATGTTGACGCCCTCGGGCAAGGTGTCGCGCTTGTCGTCGATCCACTTGTACACCGCGTCGGAAATGACGAGTGCGTCTTCCTCGGACGTGTTCAGGACCTGCATCAGGACGCAACGCTTGCCGTTGAATTGGGCGATGACGGGATCCTCGGTGAAGCCATCCTTGACGGTTGCGATCCGATCGAGGCGGATGACGTCGCCGGTAGGCGTCGCCTTCACGATAATGTCGGCGAATTCCTTGCCCGTGTACTTGCGTTCGCGGGTCACGAGGCGGACTTGCTCGCCTTCACCACGGATAGTGCCACCCGGCGAATTGAGGCTGCTTGCACGGATCGCGTTGGCCACGTTGGAGAATGTCAGTCCGTATTCCCGCATGCGGTCTTCGGATAGTTCGACCGCAATTTCGTATTGGCGTGCGCCGAACAGGCCAACCTGAGACACCTCGGGCAGCAGTTGCAGTTCGTCCTTGAGCCGCTCGCCCCATTCCTTGAGCGTGCGGTCGGACAAGTCCCCCCAAAGGGTGAGGAACATGACCTCGCTGCGGAACAGAATCTCCTCAATGATGGGTCTCTCTGCGTCGACCGGAAAATTGGAGATCGAATCGACAGCATTTCGGACGCGATCTTTCACGTCGGTGACGTCGGAGTTCTCCTTCACCTCAATGATTGCGTGGCCCACGTTCTCAGAGGAGAGGGTGGTGTAGCGCTTGATACCGACGATGCTGTCGATGCCTTCCTCAATCTTTCGACAGATACCCTCTTCAATCTCTTCGGGGTCGGCCCCAGGGTACGGCACCGAGACGACGATGATGTCGATGGACATCTCCGGGAACAGCTCGCGCACCATCAACGATGCGCCGATGCCTCCGCCGATAACGATGGTGCCCAGCAGGATGTTGGCAAACACCAGATTCCGGGCGAATGCCGCAATCAGGCGTTTCATGACGCGGCTCCTTCTTCGGGCTGCCCGTCAGTGGCGGCTAACTCGGCCTCGGACACCTTTAGCAGGCAGTTCTCAAGCGGGTCAATCAGCCGTGTGATGACGACCTTTTTGCCGGGATCGAGCCCGCGGACGAACTTGAAATCGCCTTCGGTGTGAACCACCTCGACCGGCGCCGTCTGCAGACGGTCGTCCACGGACGTATAGACCGTGCCGTCGAAGCTGACGGACCATTCCGGCAAGCGGTAGACGCCCTCGAGGACGCGGCCGGGGATGGAGACGGTGCAGAACATGCCTTCCACCAGGGGCAACTGGCGCCCGTCTTTGGACAGGGCCTCGCGTTTCGTTACGCGCACAGCCACGTACAGCATGCGGGTGTTCTCGCTGAACGACTCCACGCGGTTCAACGTGCCTTCCCATACATGGCCACCCTTATCCTCGGACCACCTGATGGCACAGGTGACCGGGGTGACGTCGGAGAACCAGTCCGACTGGTTGCCGTTGAAGGGAAGCCATTTGCGGGCCTTCACACTGTCCACGGGGACGGTGATCTCGAGTACCGAATCGTTCGCCACCACGGCCACGGCCATGCCGGGCGCCACATACTGTCCGACCTCAACGCTGTGTGTCTTCACACGCGCATTGAAGGGCGCCACCACGCGGGTGCGTTCCAGGTTGATGCCGGCGCTCTCGGCCCGCGCCTTCGCCGACTCCAGGCCGCTCTGGGCCTCGCGGATGCGGATAGGATACAGCGCGATCGCCTGGGTCATCTGCTTCACGGCGTCGTCAGCCTGATTGAACGCCTGCTCGGTCGCTTCGACCGTGGAGAGGGCTCCCACCTGGTCCTTCTCGAACAGGTCCTTCCGGCGCTTGAACTCCGCCTCGGCCAAGTCGCGCGTCCGTTGCATGGAGACGAGTCGTTCCTTGTCGATGGTCATCTGGGTTTTCAACATGGCAATCGTGCTTTCGAGCTGCGCCGCCATGCCGTCGGCCTCACGCACTGTGGCTTCATACGTCCGGGGATCGATCACAAAGAGTGTCTCGCCCGCGGGGATGACCTGGCCCACCTCGAGTTTCGGGTGGATCTCCACGATCTTCCCGGCCACTTCGGGGACCACACTGACCACGTCCAGGCTCTTGACCTGTCCCACGCCCGCGATGGCGACCGGGAAGTCCTCGGCCTTCACAGACACGACTTCCACGCGCACGGGGGTCTCAGTCTGCACGATCTCCGCCGGAGGCTTCTTGAACGTGGCGAATCCGATGAGGCCGACCACACCGATGGCGACGATCAACGCGCTCAGGGCGAAGCGGACAATGGCCACGGGTCCTTGTCCGTTCGAAGGTGGTGCAGCGGCGCTGTCGGCCGCCGTGGAACCGCCTTCGTCCGATCCCTTGTCCGGCTCTCCCTTGGGGATCCGGGGGTCTTGGTCGTTTGAACTGAAGCTCATTACTTTGCTTCCTCACACGGGGTGCCAATCGAGGCCGGGTCCGTGTCCCCGACGGCCTCGCGGATCTTCTCGTACACTTCGCACCACATCTGGGCGTGGGTAGGGCCTATCTGTTGAAGGAGGGCCGAAATGGCCTCCAGCATGAATCGTTCGCTCATCTCGGCGGTCTGCTCGCCAAGGGGCGACAACTGGACCACCACCTCGCGGCGGTCGTGGGGGCTGGGTTCGCGGGTGACCGCGCCCACTTCCACCAAGCGCTCCACCATGGCCGACGCCGACGGGGCCGACACCTCCAATCCCTCCGCCAATTCTTTAATGCTGACGCCCTTCAGGGTGCGGATGGTATGGAGAGCGTTGAGTTGAGGAATGGTGAGATCCAGGCACGAACCACTCGCCGCGACCTGCGCGGCGGCATGGGGAATCAACTTCCGCTGGATGAGGCGGATGGTTTCGAAGATGTATCGTGCCTGTTCGATGAGTTCCGGCATGGTTGGGTGTGCGGCCTTTCAGATAGTTGAAGGTCCTATTAATTAGACGGACTAATTATAACATATATTGATAAAAAGTCA
>JAAEQP010000791.1 GCA_024231375.1 bacterium
TCCCTCGACTTCGCTCGGGATGACGTGGAGGTGGTGTCCGTCCGTGGAACTGAGGTCATCGGGGTTGCCACTTTCTCAACAGCCCCACTGTACCAAGCGAGCGAGTCCCCGAGCGAGACGGGACTGTCCCAGGCATCTTCCCCAGCCTCACCCCTCCATCGGAAACATCATCGCCTCCACGTACTCGGTCTGGAAGTTGACGTCCAACGACAGGTCGACGTGGGTGGTGCGTTGAGAAATGGCCTCGGCGCGGTCGCGGGCCGCCTGCGACAGCGCCACGAATTGCGCCCCCGCGAGCGACGCATTGCCCACAAACTTGAACCGCTCCGGCTCGATGGCTTCGGGCAGCAGACCCATCCGCTGCGCATTGTCGCGCCGCAGGTAGTTGCCAAATCCTCCCGCCACCAGGAACCCGTCGAGATCGCCGGGTTCGAGTCCCGCGCGCCGCAGCAGAATCGAAATGCCCGCGCGGATAGCGGCCGTGGCCAGTTGCAGTTCGCGGATGTCGCGATGGGTCACCGTGACGGCCCGGCCGGTCTGGGTGTTCTCGGCAGGCGCGATGACGAACTCGGAACCGTCTTCGCCGTCGACGACACGCGCACGCAAGGCTTCCGGAACCGCCTCGGGGAGGGTATCGCCCGACAGCATCATTCCTTGCGGCCCGACAATGTCATGACGCAGAAGGATGGCCACCGCGTCGATGAGGGCGGACCCGCAGATGCCGGAACACGATGCGCCGCCGATGACGCTGTACTCAATATCGTCATCGAACCGCACCTGTTCGATGGCGCCCGCCGCGGCGCGCATCCCGTGCTTGATGCGTGCGCCTTCGAAGGCCGGCCCGGCCGCTGTCGACGCCGCTTCGAGTTTCCCGTCGTGGAGCAACACAATTTCGCCGTTCGTACCGATATCCACCAGCATGATCGGCCCGTCCGAGCGGTCCATGTCGGAGACCAGGATCCCCGCCACCGTGTCGCCGCCGACGAACCCCCCGATCACCGGGAATACGAAGGCCTCGGCGAGCGGGTGCAAACTCAATCCGAGCGCCGACGCGGGAACCCGTATGCTACTGCCCAGGGCCGGTACGAACGGCACTTCGCCCAAGGGTCCCGGATCCACGCCCATGAGCAGGTGCTGCATGGTGGTGTTGCCCGAGAACGTGGCCGCGTAGATACGTTCGCGGTCCACGTGGTCGTAGGCGATCAGTTCTTCCACCATCTGGTTGCAGGCTTTCATAATGTCCAGTTGCAGTTCGCGCAACCCTTCCCGGTTCTCGCGCGTGTGCAGGATGCGCGACAACACATCGTCGCCGTAGCTGGTCTGCGGGTTCATCCGCGACGTTGTCGCCAGCACAGCCCCGGTGGCCACATCCACAAGCGACGCCGCCACCGTGGTCGTCCCCACGTCAAAGGCCACCGCCACATTGCGGTTCTCCGTGTTCCCCGGTTCGAAATCGATGAGGCGTCCGCTGGCCAGCACCGCCGTGCCTTTGAACTCGGCGCGCCGGAGTTGCCCCGGGAGATGACGCAGCAACGCAATGTCCGCGTCGAACGAACCCACCGCCCGCTGCAGGCGTGCCGTGTCCGGCGCATCGTCCTCGAGCGTCGGCGCGGGCAATTCGATGTAGTGCTTGGCAACGGGGGGATCGTCGGCGGGCTGAGGGGCACGCCCCGAATCCATGAGAATCTGGAAATCCGCCCCGATAACGGACGTATCCGGCACTTCCACGACCATGGCGTTGGCGCACGGCGTCTGACACGCCAGGCGGTAGCCCTTATCCAGTTCCTCGGTGCTGAACACCATGAATTCGGCGGCGTTCGGCGCCGGCGCATCGCTCGTGATGCGCACGCGGCATTTGCCGCACGTTCCTTTCCCACCGCACGGCGCATCGATGGCCAGACCGATCTGCGCGGCTGCGTCGCGCACCGTGGTCCCTTGCGGGACATGCGCCGAACGGCCAAGGGGTTCGAACTTGACGACTAGGTCGCCCGAAGACTTGGGCATGAAACTGTTCCTCTTACGGTGATGGTCGGGAGAGGCACTACCGGCGGCGTGTGGCCGTGTGGCTCAGGCTTCTCCGTGCGATTCCGCTACATAATACTGGGTATCACCCCGGAGTTCGGAACGAATGCGTTCCTGCTCCAACAGGTGCTGAATGTGCTTCGCGGCATGATGGCGGTGGATGCGCATGCCCTGGGCTACGTCCTCCAAGGAACAGGGCCGCCGTTTGAGCAGGTCCAGGACCTCGTCGCAGGTGGTCTCGGACTCTTCGTCTTCGTGGGCACCCGTGAAATCGGCCACCACCTCGGCCTTGGGCTCGAACATGGCGGCGAAGCGTTCCATTGTCGCTTGGGGTACGCCCTTGGCGTCTTGGTCCGCCGGCGGCCGCGCTACGGTGTTCAGTTGCACGCGGTCCGGCCGGATGCGCTGCACATGCGATGCGATGGCCTGCACTTCGGCCTCGTCGGCGTTGATGCCGTCGAGCAGAAACACTTCCAACCAGATGGTCTTCGGGAAGGCTTCGCGGAACCGCACCAACCCTTCCACCATCTCGTCGAACCCAATACCGCCGCACGGGCGGTTGATGCGCGCAAAGGCCTCGGGCGTGCCTGCATCCAATGATGGCACCACCAGGTCGGCCCGCAACAACGCATCGCGCACCTCGGGCATCCACAATAGGGAGCCGTTGGTGATCACGGCGACGCGGGTCTCGGTCATCTGCTTCACGGTGTCGATGAGACGTCCCAGATCGGCGTACAGTGTGGGTTCACCCGATCCCGACATGGTGACGTAATCCGGCGCTGCACCCGCATCCAACTTGCGCTGAATCTCGGCTACCACGTCGTCGTAGGGCACATACGCCTGCCGGTCCGCCGTGTGTACCGTCGTCCGGCCCACCTGGCAATAGGTGCAGTCGTAGGTACATGTCTTGTGGGGCACCAGGTCCACGCCCAGGGACCGGCCCAACCGCCGCGACGGCACAGGACCGAACACATAACGGTAGTTTGCTTCGCTCATGGATTCCTT
This sequence comes from bacterium, assembly GCA_024231375.1. Next base: position 3,028 of record JAAEQP010000791.1, read on the forward strand.
AACTCCTTGCCGGTCGTCCCTCGCACCATGGGCACAACCGGCCGTCAGCCTTCGCCGCCTATCATTGACCTTCCGCACAATCAAATCAAGCGCACTCTTGCCCTGAGGCATTTCCGGAATCGGGTTTGTTGAGTATTGGCAGGGGGGTGCAGGGGTCACGCAGGAGCTTTTGGACTCGGGGACCCGGCTGGCCGTGGACTCCAAGGCCCTGCACAGCTTTGGCCGAAGACCCAGCGAGGACAAGCGCGAGTGGCCCGACGGGCGGCGCGACACGGACGCGGATTGGGGAACCAAAACGTACAAGGGGGTGCGCGAAGACGGCTCGGCTTGGGAAAAGGCGAAGCGCTGGTTCGGCTACAAGATGCACCTGGTGGTGGACGCGGACTGCGAACTTCCCTTGGCCTACACGGTGACGCCCGCCAGTGCCAACGACAGCCCCCAGTTGCCCAAGCTGTTCCAGCACCTCGACGAGACCCACCCAAAACTGCTTGAACGGACCGGCTGCCGTTCGGCGGACAAGGTCTATGATAGCGCCGAGCACACGGTCCGCTTCGAACTCAGCCCCGAACAACCCGACAGAGCCGCTATCCTCAGCAAACGCGGTATCACCATGGACGACCCGGCCCGCTACGAAGCGGTCGAAATGGTACGTGGGCGATGTGCTGGTAACGGGCGAGGTGTTGCCGGCGGAGTGACGCGGTCTGCGACCACGCCGTATCCAGGAGAGACTCTTCCGTGGCATAGCCTTCCAGGCCATGATTCACGGGCTGGAAGCCCGTGCCACTCTGCCGGACACGTCCCCTGCCGTTCGCGGAGAATGGATGTGTGTGCTATGGTGTCGGAGTGCGCGGGCGCAGTCGCCCGGTTTTCCGATGACTCGAATCACATGATGGAGAACGGTCCAATGAAGTGTCTATCGTTGCTGATGGTGGTGGGTGTGATGGCGGGATGCACGAGCATGATGGGGGCGAACGATATGCAAGGCGATCAGTGGTCCGTCGAGAAGGCGCAGGCGTGGTATGCCGACCATCCGTGGCTGGTGGGCTGCAATTTCATTCCCAGCACGGCCATCAACCAACTCGAGATGTGGCAGGCCGACACGTTCGATATTGCCGCCATCGACCGCGAACTCGGATGGGCCGCGGGTCTCGGATTCAATGTGGTCCGCGTGTATCTCCACGACCTGGCGTATGAGCAGGACCCGGAAGGGTTCCTGAACCGGATGGACCAGTACCTGAAGATCGCCGACCGTCACGGCATCAAGACGCTGTTCGTGTTCTTCGACGATTGCTGGCTGGTGAATCCGAAGGCGGGTAAGCAGCCGGAACCGTGGCCTGGCGTGCATAACTCGGGCTGGCTCGAAAGCCCCGGGTTTCCGCAGCTCGAACGCTACCCCGCCGACGCTGCGCTTCGTGGGCGGTTGGAAATCTACGTGAAGGCCGTGCTGACCCGGTTCAGCAAGGACGAACGCATCCTCATGTGGGACCTGTACAACGAGCCGAGCGGCTGGTCTTACGAACGCGGCGCAGCGCCCGGCGACTTCAAACGCGTCCAGACCAAGGAACTGTGTCTGCCTCTGTTGAACGACGCCTATGCCTGGGCGCGCGAGGTCAACCCGTCCCAGCCGCTGACCACCTGCTGGTTCGGCATCGAAGGTGTACGGCGCGCGGGGCTCGACAAGGCGGACGTGGTCACGTTCCACCACTACGGCAGCGCCGAGGGTCTCACGAAGATGGTCGTCGACCTGGAATCCAGGGCGGACGGACGTCCCATCATCTGCACTGAGTACCTGTCACGAGGCGCCCAGAGCAAGTTCGAAACCCATCTGCCCATCTTCCTTGAACACGGTATCGGCGCCATCAACTGGGGACTCGTGGCGGGCAAGACCAACACCATCTACCCGTGGGCGTCGTGGGACACCCCCGGCAAACTGCCCGAGCCCGACGAGTGGTTCCACGATATCTTCCGCCGCGACGGCAGTCCCTACGATCCGAAGGAGACAGCCTTCGTCAGCGACATCACGGCGAAGGGGCGGAAATAGGGAGCGGTACGCCATGAATCCTCACGCAAGGCGCGTGAGTCGACGCGGATTCCTGGGCACTGCTGCAGCGGCCTTGCTGCGGCCGGGCGCAGGAGCCGCCGCGACCGACCGTCCTCCGAACGTGTTGTTCCTGGCCGTGGACGACATGAACGATTGGGTGGGCGCCTTGAGCGGGTACTCCGGCAGTGTGTTCACGCCGAATATGGACCGCCTCGCCGCGCGCGGGGTGACCTTCACCAACGCCCAATGCCCTTCGCCCTTGTGTGGACCATCGCGGACCGCCATCCTCCTCGGCCAGTCCCCGTCGCGCACCGGCATCTACGGCAACGGGGAATGGTGGCTGCCGAATCGCCCGGACGCCCACAGTCTCTTCGACACGTTCCGGCACAACGGATACACCACCCTCGGCGCGGGCAAGCTTCACCATCACACGGCGGGGTTCAATCCGCCGCGGCAATGGGACGAATACCCCGACGTGGCATGGGAAGATGGGTGGGACCGGACCCCGGGAAACTACCCCCACGTCAAGCGCATGTCCACGCCCGAGTGGGCGCCCGTGAACGGGATGCAGTGGGACCGCCGTTACCCGCACGAGTTCGACTGGGGCGCGCTTCCCGGCTTGGAGGAAGGGGACTACGCCGACGCCAAGTCCGCGGCCCATGCGGTACGGTTTCTTCAGCGCGACCATGCCAAGCCGTTCATGGTGGCCTGCGGCATCTTTCGTCCACATGTGCCGTTATACGTGCCGCAACGTTACCTGGACCTGTATCCGCTGGACGACATCGAACTCCCCCTGTCCAAGGACGACGATTGGGACGACCTGCCGCCGGAAGGCAAGAAGATAGCCGCCGTCTGGCAGGAACGGTTCGACGCGGTACGGGCTCAGGGGCAGCACGAGGCGCTGGTCCAAGCCTATCTGGCGAGCATCACCTTTGCCGACGCTCAGTTGGGCAAGGTATTGGATGCACTGGATGCGAGCCCTCACGCGGACAACACGGTCGTGGTGCTATGGAGTGACCATGGCTGGCACTTGGGCGAGAAGAACCGAATCTATAAGAAGTCACTGTGGGAAGAGTCGGCGCGGGTGCCGTTCATTTGGGCCGGACCCGGCATCAAGCGAAAGGAAACGGTCGCGCAGCCCGTGTCCCTGCTCAACATCTACCGGACGCTGCTGGACCTGTGCGGGCTGCCAAACCCGCCGCAAGGATTGGACGGACATTCGCTGAGGCCGTTGCTGGACGGTAGCGCAACGCGCTGGGACCACCCGGCCATCACGGAATTCCGCAACAAAGACACCACCATCGCCGCGATTCGCACCGAGCGTTGGAGGTATATCCAGTACCGCACGAAGACGGGGATTGAAGAGGAACTCTACGACCACGAAACCGACCCCAACGAGTGGCGCAACCTCGCCTCGGACGCGGCGAACGAGTCGGTGTTGAAGGGATTCCGGCAACAGGCCCCGCGTCAGTGGGCCGAACCCGCACAGACGAAGCGCGCCTACGCCTTCGACCCGGACGCCTACACCTGGAAGCATCGTGCCACGGGCAAGGTCACGGACGGACGACGCTAGAACGTCGCGGGGTTGCGTTCAACCGGCCTCGTTCTTCACCGGCATCCTCGCCTCGACCGATTCCAGATACGCGAACAAGTCCCGCTCCAACTCACGCCCTTTGCCCGACATCTCCGCCGCACGCGGACGCAGACGTGTCTGTCTACCCCTCCCTTTCGTTCATACACCAGAGACTCTTGGCACACAGGATCGGACGGCTCGTCCACCCGCCCACCCCGTCATACCCTTTGCGTTTTCGCAACCGTACAGATTAGAATGGCTTAATCTAGCGAGTTCAGCATACGAGTGCTCGCGGGGTGACTCGAAGCGACCCGAAGCGATCAGGATGAGTGTGAAATCTGCTATGGGTGTGATGTTTACGACGCTCGATTGTACCAATAACAGGACGTCGCAGAGGCTACGGCGGACCGGGGCAACCCTTTCCTCCTTAACCCTTTGTGGCGAATGGTTTACCGCTTGAGCGCGGTAGAGCGAACAGATGAGCAACTGATGGCTCTTCTCTGCGATGGGGAGCAAGAAGCCCTCGCGGACTTGGTGCGCCGCTATCAGAACGACATCATTCGCTTTTGCCTGCATTACTTGAGGGATGTTGATTGGGCACGCGAGATGGCTCAGGAAACGTTCATCCGCGTTTACGCGGCCAGGGGGCGTTTCGACCAGAGTCGGCGATTCCGGCCCTGGGTCCTATGTATTGCCCGCAACCTCTGCCTCAACGAACTCAAGCGCAAGAAAACCGTTCCTATGCAGTCGCTCGAGGAGTATGCGAGCAGTGCCCGGGCCGATTCCGGCGAAGTGTTCCAATCGGCCGAGGACAGCCCCGACCGCCAGTTGATGACGTCGGAGCGGCACGAATTGCTCGCCGAAGCGTTGGACTCACTCGACGAGGAGTCCCGCGAAATAGTTAAATTGAGGTTTTTCAACCGGTTGCAGGCCCGCGAGATCGCTGAGATCGTGGATAGCACGGAAGGCGCCATCCGCACGCGGCTGCACCGAATTTTGAAGTCCTTGCGCGCCGGTTATGGCGAACGCAGGCACGATTTGTAATATGACCAACTGGGACACATACGACCGGGAATCGCCCGAGCATCAGGCCGAACTGCTCGCCTATGCCGAAGGGCGGCTCCATGCCGACGCGGCCGCGCGCATCGAGCGGCTCCTGGCAACGTCGGAAGCCTGCCGCGACGACCTTGCATGGCTGAAGGCGATCCACGCCGACCTCACCGCCATGGGCGACGCCGAAGCCGTCACCGCCCCTCACGTCGACTTGGTCGACGGGGTCATGGCCGCCGTGGCTGCCCCCGATGCGGCACCCGACACCGAGGATCTGCTGGCCTATCTCGATGGGTCTCTGGAACGCGCCGACTCCCTGCGCGTGTCCCGCTATGTTGAGTCCTCCGATGAAACCCGTGAAGAACTCCACTGGCTGACGGCCGTCCATCGGGTTCTGACCGAATTGGGCGCCACCGCCGAGGCCCACATCGGAGACATCGACCTGGTCGACTCAGTGATGTCGGCCGTGTCGCGTGCGACTACCCCCGGGAAGGTCGTCTCCATCGACGCAGCCCACGTGAAACGCCGCGCCGCCCTGCGCTGGGCGAGCGTTGCGGCCGCTGCCCTCCTGCTGATCGCAGGTGGACTGACGGCGTGGAACACCTGGCACGGCGACGATGCCTCCGGCCCCGTCCGGATCGTACAGACACCGGATGATCCAGATGTTGATGGGCCCGCCGTGCCCGACGCCGGACCGGGCGATCAACTGGCCGCCAGCAAGCAACTCCTTGACGATCAAATCAAGCGCCTTGCCAGCATCGCGCCCGTGCGACCGGAATCAGACGGCATCGAAGCCATCGCGCCGCCCGACATCGCCCTGCTGAAAACCGACGACATCGTGGAGGCCCGGCGCAATGCCGCGGAAGACCCCAACGGTTGGGCCAAACTGCTCCAGTGGGCATCCTTGACACCCGAGCAGGCCGCCACCGTGGCCGAGTCCGCCGATGCGACCCCCGCCGCGGTGGTGGGCGTGGCGGCCGACCTGGCGCCCGACGAAGCGGAAGAGCTGCTGCTCACCGCCGTGGGCCATTTCCCCGAAGACCCCTACGTCCGGTTTGCCCTCGTGAAGACCACTTCCGTCAGGGAAGCGGGACTTGAGGCATCCGCTCAGGCTGCCCTGGGGCAGGTGGCCCTGTTGCGACAACTGGACCCCGACAACGCCCTCTCCTACTACCTCGAAGCCAAGTTGCTCCTGGACGCCGGCGATACCGAAGGTGCGCTGATGGCCCTGTCCGAAGCGCGCTCCCTCGACGAAGCCAGCGCCTATTCCCTGGAGTCGGCCGCATACCGTAGAGAGGCCCTGGTCAGCAACGGACTCGAACCCGAAGCAGCCGAACTCCTTGCCGCCTTGACCGCCGGGATGGACGAATACGAGTTTCTCACCGAGCTCGGCAGCGAGTTGCTCGAGTATGGCGAAGCCCATTGGGAAGCCGGCGACGTAGACTCGGCGGAAGAGATTTTCGGAGCGGTTCAAACCCTCGGCGAACAACTCGAAGAAGGCGCCGTCCTGCTCCAGGAACAACTTGCCGCCCTCGACATCGAGCGCGCCGCCATCGAAATGCTCGAAGGCCTCTACATCGCCATCGAGTCCGTCGAAGGCATCGAAACCCTCACCGCACAGACCATGGAACTCATGGTCGGCCTCGAAAGCATCAGCGAACTCTTCCAGGTGTTGGACACCCTCTTCTTCAGCGAAGGAGACGGCAATTTCTTCAACATGATCTCCAGCATCATCCTCCAGGAAGGGGACCTCTCCCTCTTCGAACGCCTCGAGCTTTTCGGCGACCGGCTCCAGGAAACCGCCGACGTCACCACCCCCGCGAACCCCGCCGAATAACCCCTCCGAGACCTCCTCTCCCATAGGGGTTGCTTCTGCGCGGAAAATAGTACACAATATAGCCGACATCCGTCACTGGTAACGGGTTATGTGCCCCTACCTTGGCGGAACGAAGACGATGGTATGGACTCAGGGTTGCGCAACCCGGAGTTGCGTGGTTGAGAGTCAATTGGAGAAGGGAGGTGAAACGCCTTATGAAGCATGTGAAAGTGCTGACCGCCGAACAGCCCGCGCGCGCCGACCAGGTTGCGTGGGTCGAGCTGAAGAACATCTTTGGGCCGCTGAAGCTGAGCGCCGATCAAGCGCGCTGGCTCCTTGCACTGATCGACAACAACCTCAGCACCTGATTTGTCGTAACCGGTTGACCGGGAGGAGGCCCCGGGTGCGACGCGGTTGGGGGAAGGCAGCAAGTTTTGCTGCTTCCGACCGGGGTCGGCCTGCCTCGAATTCCCGATATACTACTGCGACAGGTGGTTGAAGTCTTTGGCCGCGTTGGCCATTTGGCACTGGGGTGTTTCACGAAAGGGTGGAAATGATGAAGCACGTGCGCATCGTAACGAAGAATCTCCCGAAGCCGGCTTTCTGGTGGAACTGGTTCGGGCCGACTGGCGAATTGAAGAGTGGTGGCGCCACTTCGTTCAAGGCGGCATTCGTGAACGAGCTCTGGGGCACCGTCGGCAGCATCGACCCCCGCTAAACGCGGATCGAACTGCAAGTACATTGTGCCGTCGGCTTGGTGCGAGACTCGTTCCTTCCGGCGGGTGTACGACGTGAACTACGAGCTCTTTCTCAAGGAGGTGTCACGAAAATGAAGCAGATTACAAAACCGCTAGCGGCCTATGAGTTGCCGCAGAATCTGTTGGACATCCGCAGCTGGACCGACATCATGATGGTGATCGGTCTTGCGCTGGAAACGTTCTTCGATTGGATCTTTGGCGGGTACATCCTGCCCCGCGGCATCTGGAGCTAATCCAACCTGCTGCGTATTCGACCGACGAATGCTTGCGAGCCGTAGTGGCCGGATTCCGTCCACTGCGGCTCGCTTTGTTCGTATCGTCCCGTCTACCGACCAGACAGCGCCACAATTACCGGGAACCTTCGCGGGATTCCGTGGATCATCACAAGGGTAAGAACGCATACCAACAACCAACTGAACGGAAACCACTGTGGCACGTCTCGAATTCGAAAAACGTCTCATTAACCAGATCACCGAGCACCCCGGCTCCCGTCGGCGCATCCCCATCATTGGCCTCGCCGTCGTCGTGGTCCTCGCCGTCGTCGTGGTCCTCGCCGTCGTTGTGGCCGGCGCCATCTCCGCGGGATCCACCCTCTTCACCCTCGACCGCGCCGCCATCTCCGCCATGGGCCGCACACTCGTCGATGGCCTGTGCCAGGACCCACCCCGCGCCGCATTGGCCGCCTGCAGCGAAGGGACCACCGCCGCACAACTACTCGGTATCGAAGAGGCCCGCGTCTTCACCTCCCCTCCCGAACGTACCGCCGACTTCGCAGACCGTACCGCGGAACGCTTGGCCCAGCTCACCCAACTTCGCTCCGACCTCACCGAACAAGGCGTCGACTGGTCCGAGGCCCAACCCCTGGCCTTCGGCGGCGTGCGCGCCCACGTACTCGACCCCGCCCTCATGCGCGAACCCGCCCAAGTCATCATCGGCGAGATCTACCTATCCAGCGGGGGCAAGGTCTTCGCCGTCGAAGTCTCCGCCTGGCACTGCGGTTCGGCCTACGTCATTGTCGATGTGTGGAATTGGGCCGCCCTGGACATCGAACCCGACGCCGTCAAGGCACGCGCCCGCGAGAAGTACCAGGAATTCAGAGCCGACTCAGGCAGAACCTCCGACGCCGCCGAGATGACCGGCGCCAAGTTCTGCTTCGTGCGGTTCTGAAGACAATCGCCGAGATGCCCTCACTCCTCAGCGCGCGCCGCCTTTCCCCGAAGATGAAACTCCCGGCCGTCGCGCGGACGAACCAGGTACGGACCGGCTTCTTCCCATTCCACCTTCATCTGCGA
>JAAEQP010000792.1 GCA_024231375.1 bacterium
CATGCCGCTAAACCGCGTGGTCATTACCGGTTACGGGGTTGTCACACCCATCGGCTGTTCAGTGGGTGAGATGATGCACGGGTTGGCCCAAGGCGTCTGCGCCACGCGGGTCATGCCTGACTGGAACCGTCTCGGGCCGCTGCGTTGCCAGGTCGGCGCGCTGGTGGAGATGCCAGACGCGACGGTCATCCCACGGAAGTTTCGCCGGACGATGAGTCGGATGAGCATCATGGCGGTCCACGCCGCCAACCAGGCGCTGCCGCATGCGGGGATTGAGGCATCGAGCATCTCCCAGAACCCTCGCTTCGGTTGTGTGCTGGGATCGACTACAGGAAGCCCCGAGACCACGACCGAGTCGTACCAGACCTTACTGGCCAAACATGAGTACACGCTGCTGGGTGCGTCGGAGTTCTTTCGCTGCGTTCCCCACACGGTGGCGTTGAACGTCGCCCAGTATCTGGGCGTCAAAGGCATGGTCATGGCCACGGCGGCGGCTTGTGCGTCGGGGGCCCAGGCGGTCGGACTTGCGTACGACCTGATTCGCTTGGGGCGTCAGGATGTAA
>JAAEQP010000793.1 GCA_024231375.1 bacterium
AAAGCGCCCCGGCCGAATGGCCGGGGCGCTTTGATTCAGACGTTCAGTACGGGTCCTAGAAGCCTTCCACCTGCGGGATGGCGTTCTCGGCCTGCTTGAGCTTGTCTTCGTCCAAGTCGAAGTCGACGAGTTTGCCGCTGTGGAAGGCGTCGTACGACGACATGTCGAAGTGGCCGTGGCCGCTGAGGTTGAAGAGGATGGTCTTGGCCTTGCCTTCTTCCTTGGCCTTGAGGGCTTCGTCCACCGTTGCCTTGATGGCGTGGGAGGATTCGGGCGCCGGGATGATCCCTTCGCAGCGGGCGAACAGCTTGGCTGCTTCGAAGCACGGGTTCTGGTAGTAGGCTACGCCGCGCATGACGCCTTCGCGCACCAACTGGGCTATCTGCTGTGCAACGCCATGGTAGCGCAGACCGCCAGCGTGGATGCCCGGCGGCACGAAGTCGTGGCCAAGGGTGTACTGCTTGAGCAGCGGCGTCATCTTGCCAGTGTCGCCAAAGTCGTAGGCGTACAGGCCGCGGGTCAAGGTCGGGCACGCCGTCGGCTCGACCGCGATGAAATCGATGTCCTTGCCGTTGCGAAGCTTGTCCTTCGCATAGGGGAACGCGAGACCGGCGAAGTTCGATCCGCCGCCGCAGCAGCCGATTACGGTATCGGGATATTCCCCGACGCTGTCCATCTGCATGATGGCTTCTTCGCCGATGATGGTCTGGTGCAGCAGCACGTGGTTCAGCACGCTGCCGAGACTGTACTTGATCTTGCCGCCGCTCTTGGCTGCCACTTCGATGGCCTCGGAGATCGCAATGCCCAGGCTACCGGTCGTGTCCGGGTCCTGCGCGAGAACCTGCTTGCCGTAGTCGGTGGTCTCACTCGGGCTGGCGATGACGCTGCCGCCGTAGGCCTGCATGAGGCTGCGGCGGTAGGGTTTCTGCGAGAAGCTGACGCGCACCATGTACACCGTGCACTTCATGTCGAACATGCTGCACGCGATGGAGAGGGCGGTGCCCCACTGGCCAGCGCCGGTCTCTGTCGTCAACTCCATGATGCCGGCTTCTTTGTTGTAGTACGCCTGAGGCACCGCAGTGTTGATCTTGTGACTGCCCGACGGGCTGACGCTCTCGTTCTTGTAGAAGATCTTGGCGGGCGTATCGAGGGCTTTCTCGAGTCGGTACGCGCGCCGAAGCGGGGTCGGACGCCACAAGCGATAGGCATCCATCACCTCGCCCGGAATCGAGATCATCGGTTCCTGCGACATCTCCTGGGCGATGAGAGCCGGTGGGAACAAGGCCTCGAGATCGGTCGGCCCCAGCGGCTGCATCGTACCGGGGTGCAGCGGCGGCGCCATCGGGTTCTTCAGGTCCGGGATGATGTTGTACCACGCATCCGGGAGCTTACTCTGGTCGAGAAGGATGTTGTACTGGTTCATGGTTTTCCCCACTTGATTTGGTCCCCATTTCAGATGCGTATAATACAACAAGACCTCGGGGAATGCCAAGACACTTGTTGCCGCGGGTTCTGCCCGGCCTGCTGTCCCTCAAGGAGCACCGGGAACACCCGTACGCCCTCAGGAAACGGGGTTGAGATCGACAATCTCGGGCGGCGGGGTCAGTCCCTGGACCCTACGCGCCGTCAGGTTGAACCAAGCATCTGCCCGATCCAGAATCCAACTGTCCGAAGTCACCACAGTTCCTTTGGCGCCCGCCACCACGTGATCCGTCCGGCGCGTCAATGAAACCTGCCAGGTCCAGCCCGCTTCCTCCGCCATCGCAAGGCACATGGCTTTCAATCTTCCGCTGTTCGATACGGGCGCGTCGAAATACCAATGTACTTCGGCGACACCCTTCGCGGAGAGGAATTCCCCGATGGCGCGTAGGGCCGGGCCCGTTTCCTCAACCTTGCGGTATGAACCGTGCAGGCTGGCCAGATCGCGGATGCATCCGTCTCGACCACGCAGAAGCAGGCCGCCGGACAGGGCGCTCTCGATGGTGATGAGCGCGTTGTACCCGTCGATGACGACTGTGGCGTCTCTCAAGGCACTCTCGTCCACCCGCGTAGCGGCCCGGTGCTCAAGGGAGGCATCGGAACACGCCCCGCCCAGTACGGCGCGCCGTTGGCGTTGGGTGAGTTGATAATGGTCGCCGACGATCTTGACGGCCCCTTTCTCGGAGTAGCGGTGGGTGAAGAGGTACGAAAGATCCTGGACCGCTGAACGGAGGACGGGCACGTACTTGGCGCTGAACAGCCGGTCATCCTGGGGATTCTTGCCCCGATGGCGCTGTTTCGACGGCATGGCATCCTCTCCGGCGCCGGTTGCCTCAGCCCTTCAACACATCTCCCGGATGATCAGGAAACCCCTTCACGCCGCGGGACCGGTCGAACTGGTAGATCCGGCGTAGGGGACGGTCCTTGTACTCGAAGGTGCGCAGACCATTGTCGTCCAGGGCCCGATCTGCATTGGGACGCGACGCGGCGCGAACGGCTTCCGCCCGGAGCCGTTCAGCGGCGGACGCGTCGGTGGACATGCGCTCGCGTAACTCATCCGGGTCTTCCGCCACGTTGAACAACTGCTCCCGGCCGCCGTTGGCCATGAAGATGTACTTCCAATCGCCTTCGCGCACCATGACCTTGAACTGCGGCGTGCCGGGTGTGCCGTACATCCCCACGACGCGGTCGCGCGGCGGTGCGAGTCCGTCTAGCATCCCCAGAACGCATGACCCGTCGCGCAGGTCCACATCGCCGGAGGCGGCCGTGGCGATGCCGAACAGGTCGGTGAGGCACACAAGTTCGTCGCGTTGTTCGCCTGCGGCCAGACGATCCGGCCAACTCACCAGGAACGGAATCCGGCACGACGCCTCGAAGAAGCTTTCCTTCTGCCAGGCGTGATGATCGCCCAAATGGTCGCCGTGGTCCGCGAAGAAGCAGATGACCGTGTTGTCCGCGTCGTCGCGCGCATCGACCGCGTCGAGGATGCGTCCAAGACACTGGTCGATGTACGAGATCTCACCGTAGTACCTGGCCTTGAGCACCCGGGCGTGGGAATCGTTGATGTCTTCCGCCCAGATGAGATGGTTCATCCAGGGGATCTGCTCGTCCATGAGGTCCACATCGCGGACGCCCCGCACCGGATTCGGCATGCGGTCGGGGTCGTACATGCGGTTGAACGGAATGGGCGGCGCGAATGGGGGATGGGGCCCTATGAAGGACACGAATCCGAAGAACGGACGGTCGTCGTTCTGCTGAATCTGATCCACGGCGCGGTCGGCGGCCCATCCCTCCACCGTGCAGTCCGCGGGCATGGTGCTCATCTGGGGCATGTAGTACATGTCGGTACGCTCGCCCATCAGGCCCTCGACGAAGTCGTACTCCGGGCGTTCGCGGGCGATGAACGCGCCGAAAGCGTCGCGCGCCCGCTGATCCGGCGATCCGTAGAGTTCCTCGCTGTGGAGATGAACGTCGTAACCGAGGGGCTCGTCCCACGGCGTGGTGTGGAATTTTCCAACGCCGAAGGTGCGGTACCCCCGAGCGGCCATCGTCCGGGCGAGATAGGGCCCACACCGGTCCTGCATATCGTCCGGTTGGCCGTTCACGGCCGCGGGCCGCCCATTCTGGTACAACCCGATGGTATGCGGTTCGCGGCCGGTCCGAATCGTGTAGCGCGCCGGTACGCATACGGGGCACGTGGAGTAGCCGTTCTGAAATGCCAGTCCACGCGCTGCGAGCCGGTCGAAGTTGGGGGTGTAGATATCGGAGTTGCCCAGGGACGCGATCGTGTCGGCCCGTTGCTGGTCCGTCATGACGAATAGAACGTTGGGTTTCCGGTCTGCCACGGTGTCCGCCTCCCTGTTTCGTGTTGCCGCTACTTGAGTCCCACCCCTTTGAAGAATGTGTAACAGAACGTACCTTCGGGGCTGGCGGCGCGGTACATGTCCGCAATCCCCTTATCCCATGCCTCTTGCGTCATCATGCCTTCCGCAACTGCCTGTTCGCCGACGCCTTCCACCATGGCCGTGAACGTGTTTCGCGAGAACCCCTCGATAAGGTCCGGTTTGCTGGCGTCGACATAGATCATGCGGGGCGTCACGCCCACGTTCTTGAATCCGGCCTCGGCCATGAGGGGGTACACCCGGCGTCCTATCAGCGAATCCCCGCCCATCTGGGCTTGCGCCCGCACCAGGCATTGCACCGCTTCCATGGCCTCGGAGGTCTCGGGGTAGCAGTAGAAGGACCCGTGGTCGCCCTCGATGACGGTGATGGTGCCACCTGGTTTCAGTACGCGTTTGAGAGCCGCGAGCGCGGCAACAGGGTCCTCCAAGTGCTCCAGTACGAAACACACAAACACGTGGTCGAATGATTCGTCCGGATAGGCGAGGTCGAATATGTTGCCTTGCTGGAGCGTCACGTTTGTGATGGCGTTCTCGTCGAGCAGCACGCGGACCTTGTCCAGCGACTCCGGCGAAATGTCCACCGACGTAATGGCGGCGTCCGGGCTGTTGCCTGCGAGGAACACCGTTTGTCCGCCGACCCCGCACCCAGCCTCCAACACCCGGCTGCCCGCGGGATACTTGGTGTCGTGGTGCAGGAACCGGCTCAGGGCATTTGCCTGGTCATACAACCGTTCCGATTCGCGTTCCGAGTATCCATGCACGTATTCGTGGTCGCTCGTCATCCGTCGAGTTTCTCCTTCAGCAGCTATTCTGCATGCATGGCGGTCTTGAGTTCCTGAATCGCCTTCGGGATGTCGCTGAATCCCCACACATTGCGGCCAACCGTGGACCCGGACGCGCCGGTCTGGACCACTTCGCGCACCATGGCCACGGCATCGTCCAAGGTCTCGCATTTCGGTCCGCCCGCCGTGACGACCGGTACCGGGGTGACCGACACGATGTCGCGGAACGAAGTGACGTCGCCCGTGTAGGGCACTTTGATGACGTCTGCGCCGTATTCCAGCGCGATGCGTACGGCGTAGAAGATGTCCTCGGGGTCGTGCGTCACGGTGTGTTGCTCGTCGCCGCTGCTCAGCGGATAGATGTGGGGAATCACCGGCAGGCCGACGCGTTCCGATTCGCGCACCACGGCGCTCAACCGGCGGATGTAGCTCATTTCCAAGTCGCCCTTCACAAACATGGCCACGGCGATGGCATCCGCGCCCAACGCGGCCACCTCATCCACCTCGGCGGTTGCCGCGAACTCAGGTTCATCCGGTCGCAACGCCGAGCTCTGCACAATGAACGGCACCTGCCCGGCGAAGGGTTCCATGAACCGCATGGCGGTACCCTTGTTCATGGTAATGGCGTCCGGGCGGCCTTCAACGATGCTTGCGATGATTGTTCCCAAGTCGCGCAGTCCCGCCGGTATCCCCGATGGGTAATTGATCAAATGGTCCACGGCCACCGTCAGAACACGGCCCGACGGATGGCTGAAGATTCGGTTCATGCGTACACGTTTGCCAAGGGCGCTCATTCAATACCTCCGCCGGTTTGGTTTCATGGTGCGCTTGCCCTGTCCGGGCGGATTCCGAGGCAGTGGCCCCGGTCAGGAGATAGCACGGCGCCAAGTCTACCACGCGTCCCCCACCAACGGAAATGGGCGCGGTGGCAGTCCGCCACGTCAACTGGTACAATCCCATCGATAGGGCACAAGGACCGGGGGGAGTCGGCTGTGAAATGTCTCGTAGTATCGGGCAGCGCCTATCTGGCCCATAGCGTGGCGACCTGTCTCTGGGTGGCCGGACACACGGTGCATATCCTGGGGAACTGGCGCTTCAGCCATTACCGCCTGTCGCGCGCACATCGGCGATACGAGCACTTCCGCCCCGATGGAATCGAGTTCGAGCCCGTGTCCGGACAACTTGTCGACCGAGTCGAATCCTACTGCGCCCAACACTCCATCGACTTGGTCGTGCCCGCGGACGCGTCGGCCATCACCGCCATTCTGCGGCACACGGACCGAATCAGATCGGCCCGACTGTTTCCCTTGCCGACCCTTGCCCAGTTCGACCTGTTGAACGACAAATGGTCCTTCGCGGAGGTCACGGAGGCCTGTGGCGTAGGCCATCCAGACACCCGTCTTATCAGGACCGTCGATGATGCGCGGAATATTGACCTGCCCTTTCCCGTCGTCGTCAAACCACTGAATAGGTCCGGTAGTCAGGGATTGGCGGTCCTGTCAACGCCCGACCGGCTTCGTTCGCACATTGCTTCGTGTGAAACCAAAGGCGAGACCCCCCTCATCGCCCAACGGTTCATCGAAGGCTGCGACATGGACGCCACGGTTCTTGTGGATCGCGGGGAGGTGATCGCTTGGGCCATTCAGCGACGGGATATCGAGAACTCAGCCGTCGATTTCGTCCGTGATGACGCCGTTCTGAATATGGTGCGCACCATCGCGTCCCACGTCGGCTACCATGGGGTCCTGAACATCGATGTGCGCTACGATGCGCGCCAGCGGCGGCCGATGGCCATCGAGGCCAACCCGCGGTTTCCAGGCCCCCTCCTATTCAAGCTCTGGGCCGGTGTCAACTTCCCAGCCATGGGGGCCGCCCTGGCGTACGGCGACGATCCGCGGGCCACGTTCACGCCGCCCTTCGGTCGTTGCGTGAACTGTGGCGTCTCGCCCAGGTGTCTGTGCAAGGCCCTACTGCGGGGCCGGCTCGTGCCGCCGGGCTTCTCCGAATACACCGAGACGGCATGGCGCGCGAACTACCGCGACCCGGTTGCCCACCTGGCGGCATGGTTCGTGGACCGTTTCGTCAAGCATCCGCCCCACAGTATCCACACGGCGTCGCGGTTGGAAGACGCGGAGGAGCTCGTAGGGATTGGCTAGCGAGGGCGATGGGGACCGGCACAAGCATGCGGTCTGCGGCGCACGGTAGGGCCGTCGTCCCCAAAATGGAGAACGGGGCCGGTCCGTCAACCTGAATTGAAAGACCGGCCCCGATGACTACGTCACCATATCTGGAAGACGGCCGATTAGGCGCGTTTCCGCATCTTGCGTGCTACGACCGCGCCGATACCCAGCGCGAGCAGACTCAGGGAAGCGGGCTCGGGTACCACGCTGTCGCAGACCGAGTAGCCGGTGAGCGTGCCCACGAAAACGTAGCCGGTCTCCGTGGAGCCGGTGGCTGTTGTCGTTGTCTCTGCCATTCCCCCGGAGACGACGATTTGGCCTGAGACCGGATCAAACGCGCCCAGTAGCAGCGCCTCCACGGCCTCGCTGCCCGTCGGGAGTTGGGTGACAGGGTCCAACGTGGGCGTGATGCCGGATACCACGGCGTCGCCAAAGGCAAGCAGCGGAATGATGCCGAGCGTGGGGTCTTCGAGGTACGCGCCAGCCACCAGAGCCTGATTGACTTGGGTTGTGAATCCAGCCGTGAACGCGGCCGCATCATAATGTTCGGACCACGTGTCGCCGGTGATGTCCCACGAAAGAACGGTGCCTTGGGCATTTACGCTGTTGGGAGGACCAGGCGTGATGAGGATCGTGTGGAAGTCGATGCACACGTCGATGGTTACGTCGAAGGGCGTGCCTTCCGTATGGACGGGGAGATTGGGATACGTCTCCTCCAGCGAGTACGGCGTCACCGTACCCTCAAACGTCAACTGGACAATATCCGCCGATGCGGCGCCACTGCCGAGTACCAACACAACCGCCGCTAGAACTGCAACCCCAAGTCGTTTCCCGGTCAACATACTACTCACTCCT